>JAWXBP010000120.1 GCA_034440135.1 Planctomycetia bacterium | reverse complement strand
CCGGCATGATCAAATGGGCCTGCCTCTTACAATACCTGCGATATGACGTCAAAATCGCGTTTTGAGACAAGGCCTAGCCCGTAGCGCCAGCGAGGGAGAATTGACGCGGCGTACGAACCGAGATCGAACTCTCGGTAGCTCCGGGATCAAGCAACTTAGAGTTTGATCTCGTTCGGTTGTCGATACCTTCGCCCCCTCGCTGGCGCGACGGGCTTGTATCGTTGCGACCGTCGGACCCTTGAGGATTCTGATCCTCGCCCGTACGCTTTACGGCTTCCACACTTGCCTTGAGGAAGCCGATTATGAGTCCCCGTGCCGCCCAGCCGCCCGTGCGGATCGCCATCGTTGGCGCTGGCGCCGTGAGCGACTATCACCACGTGCCCGGCATTCGGCTAGATCCCCGCGCCCAGTTGGTCGCCGTGGCGGATACGAACGCGGAATTGGTCGAACGCCGCCGCTCGGAATGGCACGTCGCCACGGCCAGCACCGACGTGGACGCCGTTTGCCAACGCGACGACGTCGACGCGGTGATTATCGCCACGCCCAACTTCACGCACGTGCCGATCGCCATGACGGCGCTCCGGGCCGGCAAGCATGTGATGTGCGAGAAGCCGCTCGGGCTGAATGCCGAGGAAGTGCGCGGGATGTGCGAAGTCGCGCAAGGCGCTGGCGTCGTCCACATGACGGCATTCACCTATCGTTTTGCCCCTTCGATGCGATACTTGCGACATCTGTTGCACAGCGGAGCGCTCGGCGAGCCGCGGCATTTCCGCTCGCAGCGGTTCCTGGATTGGCCGGAGACCAGTTGGGGCTGGCGGCAATACAAGCGACTGGCAGGCGCCGGCGACTTGTACGACATGACGACGCATCGCTTGGATTTCGCCCGCGATCTGATGGGCCCGCTCGCACGGTTGTGCGGCGCGGTAGCGCGCTTCGCGCCGCGCACCAAAACGCCGACCGGCGAAACCTGCGAACCGTCCGACGTGGATGATTGGTCGAGCCTGATCGCGGAGTTCGCGTCCGGCGCGACCGGCGTCTGGGAAGGAACGACGCTCGCCAAGGGATACGGCATGAACGGTTTCGGCCACGAGTGGGCCGAAGTGAACGGGTCCGAAGGCTCGGCCGTCTATCGCCTGCATGAGCCGAATCGCATCTTAGTCGGCAAGACCGGCCATGATCTCGCGCCGCGCGACGTCCCGCCGGAGTTCCTCAAACCGGCCGGCAGCCCGCGAGATCCCAGCCAAGGCCAACCCGCGACGGTGTTTCGATACGACCTGGTCTGGGAATTTGTTTCGGCGATTGTCGAAGGTCGCGACGCCGTGCCGAGCTTCCACGACGGCTGGCACGCGCAAGTGGCGGCCGACGCGGTGCTGCAATCGCACGCGGAACGTCGCTGGATTGAATTGGCAGGACACGGCGGCTAGCGCTGTTATGCGCCGCTCGTTTTTCGTCGGCCCGCCCTACAACGGATTGAAACTGCATGGCCACTGCAAAGCAACTACCGAAACGCAGCGATGTCGATCCGGCCGATTGCTGGAATCTGGACAGCCTGTTCAAAAACGACCAGGCTTGGGAACGGGCCTTTGGGAAATGGGAAAAGCTGATCCCGCGCTACGACGAATTTCGCGGCAAGCTGGATGTGAACGCCGAGAAGCTCGCGGAACTGTTGAAGTTCGATGCTGAGTTCGAGCGGGCCGGAGAACGCCTGGGAACCTACGCGTTCCTCAAAACGGCGGAAGACGCCGGCGACAGCAACTACCAGCGGATGCAAGGCCGTCTGCGGCACGCTTCAAGTTTGGCGGCGCAACGCGCGAGCTACATTCGTCCGGAGATCATGGCGATCCCGCCAGCGAAGATGAAGCGGTATCTCGCCGAGGAGTGCCTGACGGAGTATCGGCTGCAGTTGGAGCGGATTCTGCGCTACAAGCCGCATACCTTGTCGGACAGCGAAGAAAATCTGCTGGCCATGCAGACGGAAATGTCCGACGCCGCCGGGCGGATTTTCCGGCAGCTCAACGACGTCGACTTGAAATTCGGGCGCATCAAGAACGAGCGCGGCGGAACGATCGAGTTGAGCCACGCCACGTTTTCCACCTGCCTGCACTCGCCGGATCGCAAGATTCGCAAGGCGGCGTTTCACCAGTACTACGAAGCCTACAGCAGCCACGCCAACACGCTGGCGGCATCCTACGCCGGTGCGGTGCAGCGCGACGCCTACTATGCCAAGGCGCGGCGCCATGCGAGCTCGCTCGATGCGGCCCTCTTCCCGGATCGCGTCCCGCGCAGCGTGTACGATAACTTGATCTCCAGCGTTCGCGCGCATTTGCCGTCGCTGTATCGCTACTACGAATTGCGTCGTCGTCGGATGAAGCTCAAGGAGATTCATCACTACGACACCTACGTGCCGATTCTCAGCGAACTCGAACGCCGACACAGTTGGCAACAAGCGGTGGACGTGGTGATCGCGTCCCTCGCGCCGTTGGGCAGCGAATATGGCCGCGTCCTAGAACGCGGACTCAACGACGGCTGGTGCGATCGCTACGAGAATCAAGGCAAGCAAAGCGGCGCGTTCAGTTGCGGCTCCTTCGACGGGCAACCGTACATCCTGATGAACTATCAGGAAGCGGTGCTGAACCACGTGTTCACCCTGGCGCACGAGGCGGGGCACTCGATGCACTCGTATTTCTCGGCCAAGTCGCAGCCGTTTCAATACTACGACTACACGATCTTCGTCGCCGAAGTGGCCAGCACCTTCAACGAACAACTGCTGCTCAAACACTTGTTGGCCAAGGCCAACGACCGCCGCGAACGGGCGTACCTGATCAACAAGGCGATCGACGACATCCGCGGCACGATTTTCCGCCAAACCATGTTCGCGGAGTTCGAAAAGATCACGCACGAACTGGTGGAAGCCGGCGAACCGCTAACCGTGGCGCGACTTCGCTCCGCCTATCGTGAGTTGCTGACGGCCTACTTCGGACCGGAATTCGTCATCGACGAATGCCTCGACCTGGAATGCCTGCGGATCCCGCACTTCTACCGGGCGTTCTACGTGTACAAATACGCCACGGGTCTGTCGGCCGCGATCGCACTCGCGGAACGCGTGACCACCGGCGGCAAGGCGGAATTGCAGGCTTACCTCGGCTTCCTCAAAGGGGGCTGCTCGAAATACCCGCTCGACCTGCTGCGCGACGCCGGCGTCGACATGGAACAACCCGGGCCAGTCGATACCGCGCTTTCCAGTTTCGGCGCCTTGGTCGATGAATTGGATACGCTGCTGTAAGAGACCACACGGCGCAACTTAGACTCGCCGCGCCAAGAAACGACTTCACCTACTACGCCTACTTCACCTCCTGCACCTACTTCCTCATGTTCAACCGCCAAGCTCTCATCGACGTCTTCCGCGAAAAAGCGCTCCGCTTCGGCGACTTCACCTTGGTCTCCGGCAAGAAAGCCAAGTACTACCTGGACGGGAAGCAGGTGACCCTTGACTCGGCCGGCGCGATGCTGGTCGGCGAGGGAATTCTCGATCTGCTGAAAGACAATCTCCCGCGCGCCGTCGGGGGCATGTCGATCGGAGCGGATCCGATCACGGCCGCCGTCATCACGCTGGCCGGCGTGCGTGGCGTGCCGCTCAAAGGCTTCATGGTCCGCAAGGAATCCAAAGGGCACGGCACCAACAAGTTCATCGAAGGGCCCGTGCAGGCCGGCGATGAAGTGGTGATCGTCGAAGACGTCGTCACCACAGGCGGTTCGTCGCTCTTGGCGATCGAGCGCTGCGAGGCGTTTGGGCTCAAAGTCCGCACCGTGATCACGATCGTGGATCGCTTAGAGGGCGGCCGAGCGGCCTTCGAATCCCGCGGCTACAAGTTTCAATCGCTGCTGACGATCGAGGATTTTGGCATCGAGCCGCCGAAAGGGGAGGGGTGAGAGGAGTAAAGGAGTAAAGGAGTCTTGTAATAGCCCCAAAGGGGCGTCAGACAATAGCCAGGGGTGCCAACCCCTGGTATCGAGTACCGGAAAACGGCGGAGCCCCACCGGGGCGACACTCTCAAGGTGTCGCCCCGGTGGGGCTCGATTGCTTTTCAAGATCCTTCCAGGCGTTGGCACCCCTGGCGATTACCTGCCGCCCTTTCGGGGCTGACTCAACGCACGCAATTTGATGCTGGCGCTTTACTCCTCCGCCCCACGCTACCGGCGCACCGCGACTTCCGACCCGATCGTCAGGATATCAAACACGTCCTCGATGTCGCGCGGGTTCATGCGGATGCAGCCGCGCGGGTCTTCGCGGTCGAGGCTGCTGGGATCGTTCGAGCCGTGGATGCTGACTTGCTGGTCCAGTTCGATCTTGCGTGACCCCAGCGGATTCTGCGGATCTTCTGGCGTGTAAACGCGCTCCGCGTAGTAGGAAGGATTCAGCAGCTTGTTTTGTACGACGTGATGTTCGCCCGGCAGCGGCGGGTGATCCGCGCCGACGGCAATGGGGAACCGTCCCGCGTAGCGCTCGCCGTTAAGAAACAACACGAGTTGCTTTTGTTGCAGGTCCACCACGGCGTGGAACGGTCCTTTGATGATTTTCAGCTCTTGTCCGGGCTCCAATGGCCCGGCGCCGGGGAGTCCATTGATCTTAGCGAGCAGTTCCCAGGGCACGTTGCACGCCGTGGCGATCTGTTCCAGCGTCTCGCCCGGCGCGACACGATGTGGCGCGTCAAGCAAATGCTGCCGCGAGTAAATCACCGTGCCAGCGAGTTGGCTCAACAATGCGGTCAATCGCGAATCTTCTTCCGGTGTCAACGACGGATTGCCGTACAACTTCGACAAGGCGAGATGCGCCTCGGCCAATTGCCCGGATTGCAGGAGTGGCTCGATCGCCACGAGTTCTTGTTCCAGAACGCTCGCGGCTGTCGCGGTCGAGGTTTCAGCCGCTACGGACGTCGCATCGGCCGACGACGGATAGGGATCTGCGAGAGCGCCTTCGGCCATGGGCGGCGCGGCCTCCGAAACCACGGGCGGCGGCGGTCCGTCGTCCGGGAAATTCTGTTCGGCATAGCGGTTGTCGCTAGCTGGCGCCGGGCCTTCTTGGTTGGCGACGCCGGCATCAAAGGGCGGCGCAGCGTCAAAGGCCGGCGCTTCGTCGCCCGCCAATGCAGCGCCAGTCCGTTCGACGGGCAGTGGCGGTAAATCGTGCTTCGTGAGCACGCCCGGCTCGATACTCGGAGCGTCCACCTGCGTCGTTGCGCCCGGCTTCTTGGTGATTCCGACGTAAACGCCGTAAGCGAGCGCGGCCAGTAACGTCGCGCCGAGCAGTGTTTTGAGTGAATTCACGATCGTCCTCCTTGACGACGGCGCCCGCGCATCGCGGCAATCCGCGATGACCCTATTGCGGCGGGATTTTAGAGAAACTCAGGGAACCATGCCAGAGCAGTTGAAGGGCCGTCCACGGGTCGTCCACGGGTTGAAAACGGTCGGTGAAACCTGTCCAAGCCCAGGGAAGGCCAGCGAAATCGTTGCCAATGGTGTCATCACTGGGGGCCTTCCCTGGGATTCGCGCGCCTGGCGGATTAAATCGCGCTGGCTAGCTAGCAATCTTCACGGCCAACCGCGAAACTAGCTGGCAACGAGCGGGTTTGATGGTTGCCCGCCTTTTCTCAAGGTTCAGGACATGTCTCGGGAATTTAGCTCCATGAAGCGCCCCACTTCGAAGCCCGCGTTCTTCCTCGTCGCGCTGACGTCGACCGTGTTGTATCTGCACACGAATCTTCGCGCGGCTCACGCTTCCGAAGCCCCGGACGGCCCGGCCGACGCCGCATCCGCCCAGACAGACGACAAAGAACAGCCGGCCGACGCCAAGCCGGAAGCAACTGACGCTCAGCCGGAGCAGAAGGCTGCGGAGGCGCCGAAGCCCGCGGTCAAGTTCGGCCTGAACCTGCACGACCCTCGCGCCTTGCTGGGCTATACGCTCCTCTCCCCGTTGGGCGGCACGAAAACGTTCCTCTTGGATATGGAAGGCCGCGTCGTCCGCACCTGGGACTGCGGCTGCCAGCCGATGAGCTCGTACATCCTGAAAAACGGCAACATGCTCCGCTTCGGCAAGCTCGCGCCGGAGGAACAAAAATTCGGCAACGGCCCCGGCGAGGCCGGCCGCATTCAAGAGTTCACGTTCGACGGCGAGGTCGTCTGGGATTACAAGCTCGTCAGCGAAAACCAATTGCCGCATCACGACATCTACAAACTTCCCAACGGCAACGTGTTGATGGTCGTGTGGGAGAAAAAATCGCGCGACGACGCCATCGCCGCCGGGCGCGCCCCGGAGAATCTGGACGACAAGCCGCTCCAGCCGGACTGCATCATGGAAGTTAAGCCGACCGGCAAGGAAAGCGGCGAGATCGTCTGGGAATGGCACCTCTGGGATCACCTGATTCAGGACCGCGATCCTTCGAAAGCCAACTATGGCAACGTCGCCGAACATCCCGAACTAGTGGACGTCAACTTCGGCGAGGGACTCGCGCAAGCGCTCAAGGATAACGACACCGTAAATCAACTCGCCGGCATCGGCTACGTCGGCGCGCCGGCCGCAGGTCAGGCGCCGAAAGTCAACGCCGATTGGACGCACTTCAACGGCATCGATTACAACGCCGAGCTCGACCAGATCGTGATTAGCGTCCATGCCTTCAGCGAGATCTGGATCATCGACCACAGCACGACCACCGACGAAGCCAAGGGCCACACCGGCGGCCGTTCCGGCAAGGGGGGCGATTTGCTCTATCGCTGGGGCAACCCGATCGCCTACCGCGCAGGTACAAAAGAAAACCAGACCTCCTTCAAGCAACATAACGCCCAGTGGATTCCGAAGGGACATCCCGGCGAGGGGCATTTGCTGTTGTTCAACAATCAGCACGAAGTCGAAGGTGAAAAGTTTTCTACCGTCGACGAACTGGTGACCCCGGTCGATGAAAAAGGCAACTATCAACGGCCGACCGGCGAGGCCTTCGGACCGAAAGAACCGGTCTGGAGTTACGCCGCTCCGAAGCGGACGGACTTTTATTCGAGCTTCATTTCAGGCACGCACCGCTTGCCCAACGGCAACACGATGATTTGTTCCGGCGCGAACGGCACGCTGTTCGAAGTCACGCCTGAAAAGGAAATCGTCTGGAAGTTCATCAATCCCACGAAAGAGAATCCGTTCGGCGGCGGTCCTGGCGGCGGGCCGGGCGGAATGTTTGGCCCCCCGGAAATCGGCAAGCTGCTGCCGTCGTTCGCGATCGATCGCTTGAAACTGACAGACGAACAAAAGGAGAAACTCGCCGCGATCGAGAACGACGCGCAAACCAAGCTGGATGAGCTGCTGACCGAAGATCAGCGCAAGGAATTCGCCGAGCTAAAGAAGAATCCCTTTCCCTTCCCCGGCGGCCCTGGTGGCGGACCCGGTGGGCCCGGTGGACCTAATTTCGGACCTCCAGGCGGCGGCCCGCGCGTGGCCGGCGGGCCGGGCGGCCCAGGCGGCCCCAATTTCGGGCCTCCCGCCGGCGGACCCAATTTCGGCCCTCCCGGAGGAGGTCGCGGCCCGGATGGTGGCGGACCTGGTGATGCCGCTGGTCCTGGCGACGGTCGTGGACGCGGTGATCGCCGTGGTGGCGGCGGCGGTCCTCCAGGCGGCGACAGTCCTCCCGGCGGAACGGCGGTGTTCCGTGCGTATCGCTACGCCGCGGACTACGTCGGCTTCCAAGGCAAAGACTTAACGCCCGGCAAGACACTGGTCGAGATCGTCGACGAAGCGGAAAAAGCGAAGGAGCAAGCGAAGGACAAGGAAGCGGAAAAGAAGGACGGCCAGGACGATGCCAAGCAGAGTTAGGCTGTTGCTCGTTGCCGCATTGCTGGTGCTGGCGATGCAATCGCCGGCGCTAGCGTACATCGGCCCCGGCGCCGGCTTCGCCCTCGCCGGTTCATTCCTGGCGGTCTTCGCCGCGGTCTGCTCGGCGCTGTTGATGCTGGTCACGTGGCCCGCGCGGTTGATTTGGCGCTTGTTGTTCGGTCGCCGCGCGTTGGCCAAGAGCCGCTTCAAACGCGTCGTGGTGCTGGGACTCGACGGGCTCGATCACGGCCTCACCGAAAAGTTGATCGCCGCCGGCAAATTGCCGCACCTGGCCGCGTTGGCCAAGGAGGGCAGCTTCCATGCACTGGGTTCGACGTTGCCGCCGATTTCGCCGGTGGCCTGGTCGACATTCCAAACCGGCGTGAATCCCGGTAAGCACAACATCTTCGATTTTCTCGTGCCCGACCTGCGGACGTACGAGCCGAAGATGAGCTCCGTGGAAATCCGTCCTCCGCGCCGCATGTTGCGCCTCGGGCGCTTCAACCTGCCGCTCGGAAAGGCGAGCATTCGCTTGTTGCGGAAGAGCAAACCGTTCTGGAGCGTGCTCAGCGCGCATGGCATCACCAACTGCATCCTCCGCGTGCCGATCACCTTCCCGCCGGAGAAACTGCGCGGCGTGCAACTCTCGGCGATGTGCGTGCCGGATCTCCGCGGCACGCAGGGCGTGTTCTCGCACTACACGACCCGCGCGGCGATCGCAGGGGAAAAGACCGGCGGTGAAGTGCATCGCGTGACCCGCATCGGCGACAAGGTGCGCGCGGACTTGATCGGCCCGGATCATCCCTTTCGAGGCGAGCGCACGCAGCTCAAGGCGCCGTTCGAAGTCCGCGTGCAAAGCGCCGACGTGGCGACGCTCAAGATCGGCGGGAAGAAGCACAAGTTGCGCCTGGGTGAATACACCGACTGGGTGCAAGTGAGTTTCAGCATTGCGCCCGGCATGAAAGTGCAGGGCATCTGCAAGTTTGTGCTGCTGGCGACGGCGCCGGAATTCGAACTCTACGTAACCCCGATCAACATTGATCCAGAAAAACCGGCGATGCCGATCGGCTATCCGTCGGTGTATCCGATCTACCTCGCCAAGCGGCAAGGCCCGTACGCCACGCTCGGCCTGGCCGAAGACACCTGGGCGCTGAATGAGCACGTGCTGGATGACGAGTTGTTCGCAAAACAGTGCATCGACATCGACCGCGAGCGCGAAGAAATGTTCTTCGACGCCCTCGACAAAGTGCGGAGCGGCCTCTGCGTCTGCGTGTTTGATGGCACGGACCGCATGCAGCATATGTTTTGGCGTTACCTGGACGACAAGCATCCCGCGCATCCCAAGGAATTGCCGGCCAACTTGAAAACGCCGATCGAGGATCTGTACCAGCGAATGGACGAAGTCGTCGGCAAGACCCGCGAGAAATGCCGCGACAAGGACACGCTGCTGATGGTCATTTCCGACCACGGCTTCAACACCTTCCGCCGCGGTATCGACCTGAACCGCTGGCTCGAAGAAGAGGGCTATCTCACCGTCGACGACGCGCGCCGCGGAGCGGAGCATCTGGCCGGCGTCGATTGGTCCAAAACGAAAGCCTTCGCGCTCGGCTTGACCGGCATCTTCATCAATATCCGCGATCGGTACGATCAAGGCATCGTCGACGCCGGCGAAGAAGCGGAACAACTCCGCGACGAAATCGCCGCCAAGTTGAACCAGCTCATGGATACGGAACGCGGCGATCCGGCGATCAAACGCGTCTACATCGCCCCCAAGGTCTATCGCGGGCCGTACAAAGACCATGCCCCGGACCTGGTCGTCGGCTATGCCCGCGGCTATCGCGTTTCGTGGGAAGCCGCGATCGGCAAGACGACGCGTCAGGTGTTTCATGACAACACGAAGGCCTGGAGCGGCGACCATTGCGTCGATCCCTCGGTGGTCCCCGGCGTGTTGTTTTGCAACCGCGCGATCGAAACTGAAAACCCTCGCCTCATCGATCTCGCGCCAACGATCTTGGACATGTTCGGCGTCGCCGCGCCGGATTACATGGATGGCAAACTACTGGCCGTAGCAGAAGGCGCGAAGCAATCGACCAACAACGATACCAAAGTGCAAGCCGCGTAGTTGCAACAAGCGAATCCCATCGAACCGGAAGCGTCAGCGCCCGGAGCGCACACTCGAAAATTAGTTGTGGCACGGTCTTCCATTAGTTGTGGCACGGTCTCCCGACCGTGCCACAGCGGCGCAGACAAACTGACGGTTCTCGCACTACGCGTTAATTCAGACGACAAACATGACCGCCACCAACAAACCACGCTTCAATCGCCGCAAACTCTTGCGCGGTTCCGCGGTCGCCGCCACGCTCGGCGCAGCCGGCCTTGGCGGCGCGGTCTGGCTTTCTGGCCGCACGCGCGCGTCGCGGAGCATCGGCAAGAAAGTCATCGTCATCGGTATCGACGGCATGGATCCTCGGCTCACCGAAAGCATGATGAACGAGGGACTGCTGCCGCACCTGAGCAAGCTCCGCGCAACCGGCGGGTTCTCGCCGCTCGGCACCAGCATCCCGCCGCAGAGTCCCGTGGCTTGGGCCAATTTCATCAACGGCTCCGGGCCGGGCTCGCATGGCATCTTCGATTTCATTCACCGCCACCCGCACGAACAATGTGCGCCGTTCTATTCCGCCGCCGAGACCATCCCCGGCCATGGCGGTTGGGAAGTCGGCGATTACAACCTGCAACTCGATTTCTGGCCCTTCAACCATCAACCGTCAGCCACATTGCTCCGTCGGCAGGGCGTGCCATTTTGGGATTACCTCGACAAGGAAAAAATCCCTTCCACCTTCTACGATCTCCCGGCCAACTACCCGCCGAGTCCTTCGCAGTATGGTTACCATCGCTGCATCTCCGGCATGGGCACGCCCGACATGCTCGGCTCGTATGGAACCTACCAACACTTCGCCGACAACAACGCGCCGGAGCCCGTCGACGAAGGGGGCGGCTGGCGGTTCAAGCTCAAGTTCGAGTCCGACACGGCCCAGGCGGAACTCATGGGCCCCGCGAACACGATTCTCAAAACGCCGAAGCCGGTGAACATTCCGTTTCGCGTCCACCGCGACCGCGCGGCCAACGCGGCGCTCGTCGAGATTCAAGGCAAGAAGCTCCTCATGAAGGCCGGCCAGTGGAGCGCCTGGACGCAAATCGACTTTGCCCTCGAAACACCGGAATTCCTGCCCGATCAACACGCCTCAGGCATCTGCCGCTTCCTGCTGCAAGAAGTTGCGCCGAACTTCCGGCTCTACGTCACGCCAATCAACATCGATCCCTCGGTGCCGGCCGTCGCCATGTCCGAACCGGCCGAGTTTCTACCGGAAATCGCCGATAAGCTCGGCCTGTTCGGCACCGCAGGTTTTCAAGAAGATCACAAAGCCCGGTCGAATCGCGTCTTCGTCGACGACGAGTTCTTCAAGCAAGCCACGCACGTGCTGGAAGAACGTCTCGCGCTCTTCGACTACGCCGTCGACGACTACGAAGACGGACTGCTGTTCTTTTACTTTTCCAGCAGCGACCTGCAATCGCACATGTTCTGGTGGGATTCCGACGATCCCCACCCCATCCGCTCCACGACCGAAGCGAAGAAGTGGCACGAGCATGTGCGCCGCTTGTATCAACGGCTCGATCAAGTCGTCGGCGACATGCTGGATCGCTACGGCGGCAAGGCGACGGTGCTCGTGATGAGCGACCACGGCTTCGCCAACTTCGGCTGGCAGTTCAATTTGAACTCATTCCTGCGCTACGCCGGCTACCTCGGCCCGCCGGAATGCACGTCAATCATGAAGGACGTCGATTGGTCGCAAACCCGCGCCTACGGCCTCGGCATCAACGGCCTTTATTTGAATCTCAAGGGGCGCGAACGCGACGGCATTGTCGAGCCTGGCGAACAACAGGAAACGCTGCTCAAAGAACTTGTCGCGCGCCTGACGGCAATCACCGGCTACGACGGTAAGCCGGTGATTCGCAACGTCTACCGCGCGGATGAAGTTTATCAAGGCGATTCGACGGCCCTCGCCCCCGACCTGATCGTCGGCTACGCCCGCGGCTGCCGCGCCAGTTGGGCCACCTGCCTCGGCGACCTGACCGAAGATATCCTGCTGAGAAACGACCAGGCCTGGAGCGCCGACCACTGCGCCGACGCCCTGGAAGTCCCCGGCATCCTGTTCGCCAACAAATCCATGAACTCAAAAGCCCCCTCCCTGATCGACGTAGCCCCATCCATCCTGGCGGAGTTCGGATTGCAGACCCCAACGACAATGAACGGCAAGAGTTTCTTTTGAGGAGTAAGGGAGTAAGGGAGTAAGGGAGTAAGGGAGTAAGGGAGTGCATTGTACTTAGCCCCGGAGGGGCGACCGATAATAGCCAGGGGTGCCAACCCCTGGATTAGGCGCCGTACCAACAATCAGAGCCCCAACGGGGCGACACTTTTAAAACCGCTCAAATTTGCTTTCCTCCTTTCCTCTCTCCCTTCCCCAATGCCCAAAATCAACCTCGACTCCACCCTCCACGATCGCGCCCAATCCGCCGCCGAAAAACTCGGCTATTCCGACGTGGAAGAATTCGTCGCCCACGCCGTCGAAAATGAACTGCAGCGCCTCAAGGTCGAAGAGGCCGAAGGCCAGGTCGCCGATCAACTGCGGGGCTTGGGATACATCGAGTAATGGAAGCCGCGGCTCAAGTCCTCATCTGGCTGAACGCCCTGGCGAACGCCATCGGGCGCATCGTGCTTGCGCCGACCGCCTGGCTCCCAGGCTGGCTATCGGCAACAATCGCCGCCTCGGCCACGGGCCTCGTGATGTTGTACGCCTTCAAGTACACCTCGAATCAAGGCGCGATCAAACGCGTCCGCGACGACATCAAAGCCAACCTGCTGGCGCTCAAGCTCTTCAAAGACAGCCCGGCCGTAACCATGCGCGCCCAGGGGCGCGTCTTTGCCGGCGCCGGTAAATTGATGCTGCTGGCGATCATTCCGATGTTGGTGATGGCCCTGCCCGCCTGCCTGGTGCTCGGCCAACTGGCGCTCTGGTATCAAGCGCGACCATTGAAAATCGGCGAGGAAGCCCTCGTCGAAGTCCGCCTGCGCGACGACGCCCAAGTCGCCGACGTTTCGCTCGACGCCAACGACGCCTTCGAACCCGTCATCGGCCCGCTGCGCGTTCAAAGCGATCACTCCGTATTCTGGAAGCTGAAAGCCAAAGCAGCCGGCCAGCACACGTTAAACCTGCGCATCGGCGACCAGGCGTTCAGCAAAGACCTGATGGTCGGCGACGGGTTGATGCGCACCAGTCTGAAGCGCCCCGATCACGCGCTCGGCGACTTGCTCGTGCATCCCGCGGAACCGCCGTTCGGCGCGGACTCCGCGGTGCAATCGATCGCCATTGAATACCCCGCTCGAAAATCTTTCCCCACCGGCGCCGATACCTGGGTGATCTATTGGTTCATCGTCTCGATGGTCGCCGCGTTTGTCGGCAAACCTTGGCTGAACGTGCAAATCTAACCGCAATCACAATCATGCACGAAGAAATCATCGTCGTCTCCGGCCTCCCGCGCTCCGGTACGTCGCTCATGATGCAGATGCTCGACCG
The DNA here is from genome assembly GCA_034440135.1 of Planctomycetia bacterium. Lineage (NCBI taxonomy): Bacteria > Pseudomonadati > Planctomycetota > Planctomycetia > Planctomycetia bacterium. Next base: position 14,533 of record JAWXBP010000120.1, on the reverse strand, counting down.
CGGCGGCATCGAAATCATGACCGACCACCTCCGCACCGCCGACATCGACAACCCCAAAGGCTACTACGAGTTCGAGGACGTCAAAAAAGTCAAGCAAAACGCCGACTGGCTTCCCAGCGCGCGCGGCAAGGCGCTCAAGGCCGTCTCGCAGTTGCTCTACGACCTCCCGCCAACCGAAGACTATCGCGTGATCTTCATGCGCCGCGATCTAGACGAGATGCTCCGCTCCCAGGAAAAAATGCTGCTCCGCTTGGATCGCACGCCAGCCCCGGCCGACAAGATGAAGCAAGCCTACGAACTCCACCTGGAACGCCTCTTCGTCTGGCTGGAAAAACAATCGCACCTCACAACGATGTTCGTCAATTACGGCGAACTCATGGCGTCGCCAGAGCCCATCGCCACGCAAGTCTACGAATTCCTCAGCAGCCGCCCCAGCATCGCGGAAATGACGTCGTGCGTTGATCCGTCGCTCTATCGCAACCGCGCGACGTAACGCTCACCCTTCCGGCACTACGACCGAGCGCGCTCTATCCACCTTTCCCGGCATTCCCCTACAATTCCCCGGAGCCCCATCGCCGCCCAAACTCGCCCACGGAGGATTCTCTCATGGCCACCGCGACTGCCCCCATCAAACATGCCCGTCCGCAGATTCGCCAAACCGAATGCTTCATCGGCGGCCAGTGGCAGCCCGCCGTCAGTGGAAAAACCTTCGAAACGATCGACCCCGCGACGGAAACCGTCATCGCCCAAGTCGCGGAAGGAGACGCCGCCGACGTCGATCTCGCCGTCAAGGCGGCCCGCAAGGCCTTCGACGGCGGCGAGTGGTCGAAGATGGACGCCCGCGATCGCGGCGCGTTGATGCACAAGCTCTGCGATTTGATCGAGCAGGACGCCGACGAGCTCGCACGGCTTGAAACGCTCGACAACGGCAAACCAATTCGCGAATCGGCCAATGTTGACATCAAGCTCGCCGTCGATTGCCTCCGCTATTACGCCGGGTACGCCGACAAGATTCACGGCCAGACGATTCCCATCCGCGGCCCGTACCTCACTTACACGCGCCGCGAGCCGGTCGGCGTCGCCGGGCAGATCATCCCGTGGAATTTCCCGATGCTGATGGTCGCCTGGAAATGGGGACCGGCGCTCGCGGCAGGCTGCACCATCGTCATGAAGCCGGCGGAACAAACTCCGCTCACCTGCTTGCGCCTCGCGCGCCTCGCGCAGAAGGCCGGCATCCCCGACGGCGTGATAAACGTCGTCCCCGGTTACGGCCCCACGGCCGGCGCGTCGATCGTCAAGCATCCGGGTGTCGATAAGATCGCCTTCACCGGCGAACATCGCACCGCGCAACTCATCATGGTCGATGCCGCGCAGACCTTGAAGCGGCTCACCTTCGAACTCGGCGGCAAAAGCCCCAACATCATCTTCGCCGACGCCGACCTGAACGCCGCCGCCATCGGCGCGCACGTCGGGCTGTATCTCAATCAGGGCCAATGCTGCTGCGCAGGCAGCCGCGTCTTCGTCGAGGACAAAGTCTACGACAAGTTCATCGACGCGATCTCCTCCATGAACCAGAAACGCCGCCTCGGCGATCCGTTCGACCCGGCCACGGAGCAAGGCCCGCAGGTCGATCGCGCGCAGTTCGACAAGATCATGAAGTACATCGACCTCGGCAAACAGGAAGGCGCCTCCTGCGTCACCGGCGGCAAACGCTTCGGCGACCAAGGCTATTTCATCGAGCCGACCCTCTTCGCCGACGTCCAAGACAACATGGCCATCGCGAAGGACGAAATCTTCGGCCCGGTGATGTCGGTACTGCGTTTCAAGAGCGTGGATGAAATTGTCGAGCGCGCCAACAACACCTGCTTCGGCCTGGCCGCAGCCGTCTGGACCCGCGACATCGGCAAAGCCCACCGCCTCGCCGCCGCCGTCCGCGCCGGCACGGTCTGGATCAACTGCTACGACGTCTTCGACGCCGCCGCCCCCTTCGGCGGCTTCAAAATGTCCGGCCTCGGCCGAGAACTCGGCGAAAAAGGCCTCGACGCGTATACGGAAACGAAGACGGTGACGGTGAGTTTGCGGTAAGTTGGCCGCCCAAGCGTTGACGGACCAGCGAAGTCGAACAAAGGAAAACCAATCGCCGCGTACGAAATACGCGAGTTTCAGAATCGAATGGGCGAGCCGATTTGAGTTCGCGATTGGTGACGGGAACTTCACGGGTCAATTGAGCCCTTGCATTGGACGATCCACTTTCCTCGGTCGTAATTGGCGTCGTAGAACACATTGCATCCACCGGTGCGAATCGAGTCGCCGCCTGTGCCCCCGGCGTTCAACAACGTGATTTGGATTTGCCCGTCGAGAAGCCGGTATCCATCGTCATTTGGTTCTTCACCAACGTTGAACTTGTCCAGTCGGATTCCCAAGAGCCGCGGTCGACTGTCGTCTGTCGGAGCGCCTTCAATAACGCGCGAAGATTCAAAGCCTTCCACAGATGGAATGTACCATTCGGGCCACAGTACTCCACTATTCTCGTTGCACACAAGTGCGAATTGCTGGTCACCGGCAGTTCCGTAGAATTCACGGGAGTCCTTGAAATCGGGATCCGTCAGAACGTCATGGAGCAGTGCGTCAAAGATTGCCCTTTGATCAGCGGCAAGCTTAGATTCTGTTGCGTTCGTATCGGCCAGCTGTTCCGACGCGGGGTCGTTCGCTGACTGCATCCGAGACGTTGATTCGTCAGCATGAGAGCAGGCGCTAACGGTACAAGCGGAGACGATCATAAACAACAAGTAGATTCGCATGGCATCGCTCGCATAGCCTGTTTGTCAGATGGTTCGAAATACCGCCTTTGGCTCTGTTGTGGCACGGTCTCCCGACCGTGCCACCCGCCCGACCGAAGGTCTCCCTTTGCTCGATGCGATGCGCCAACATCGCGCTTGCGATCAAGCCCCAAAGGGGCGACCGTCAGTAGCCAGGGGTGAGCGCAGCGAACCCCTGGAAACCGCGATTACATATACCCGGTAGCCCCAACGGGGCGGCCGACACGCTACTCCCCCAACTCCCTCCTCAACTCCAGCAACTTCCCATTCCCCGGCTCCTCCAGCAACCACGCCGCCACCGCCTCCCGCGCCAGGCCAATATCCTTCAACCGCTCAGCCAAATGAAACCGCTCGGCGTGCAGTAACACCAAAAACCGATGCCGATGACTCCGCGGCCAATTCGTCGGCGTCGGCAATATCGCCGCCCGACCAAGGTGCTCACGGGCAACGTCAAGCTGATCGCCGTTCATCGCCAATTGGCCAAGAAACAACTCCGGCACCGGATGCTCCGGCGCTTCCTGGCAAGCCTCCTGCAATAACGTCCGCGCACGCTCCGGATCGCCGTTCTGCAAAGAGTAAACCGCCAACAGCACCTTCGGCGGATGAATATACGGCGCTTTGAAATACGCCGCACGCAACAACTCCAGCGCATCATCGGCCCGTCCTTGCTTGACGCGAATCTCCGCCAACTTCAGGTGCGCCGGCGCATGATCCGGCGCATTGCGCAGCGCCGCTTCACACGCCGCCGCGGCCTCATCGAACTTACCGCCGCGCATCAATATGCCGGCCAGCCCTAGCTGCGCATCCGTCAGCTCCGGCGCAAGGTCTGTCGCCTGCCGAAATGCCTGCTCCGCCTCATCCAGCTTCGCTTCGGACAACAGCGCTTGTCCCAACCCCAACCACGCCAACGGGAAAGCGCGATCCTTCATCAACGCTTGCCGCAACACTTCTTCCGCCTTGGCATGATCCCCCTTCGTCGCGTACACGAGTCCCAAGTGCGTCAGATAGTAGACCGACTCCGCCGCGCCGGCTTCGTACGATGTCAACGCCGCGAGCGCCTTGTCCGGCTCCCCGAGCGCCACATAACTCGCCGCCAGTCCTTCACGGCTGAACGGATCCTCCGGATGTCCCTCCAACGTGCGCTGAAAACCAATCACCTTCGATTTCAATTCGTACTGCTTGAAATCCTCGACGAGCATCTCGCGCTCGTCGGCCTCGGTCGCCACGACCTGCAAATAAACGTCCGCCATCTCTTCATCGGCGTTCGAGCCATACCGCACACGCACCGGCGGATGATGTCGGTTCCGCGGATTCGCTGCGGAGTTGTCATACGTGAACGCCGAACGCAACTTCGTCCCGCGCGGCAATTCAATCGGGTTCGCGTAACGATAGTTGTCGTGCCACTTCTCATCAAAATGCTCGATCTCGATCAACGACACCGACTTCCCATCCGGCAACTCGGCGGCGACGTTAATCGACTCGCAAAGCGAATGCGCGTGCGGAAACACCGCATGCACCGTCACATCGATCGGCAACGTAAATTCGTCCGCCAAGACGTGGCGCCGCTCACCAGCCGGAATATCAATATCCCGGCTCCCAATCCGCAACACCAGCGGCCGCAACCGCGGCGGCTCATCGGTGAAGCGAATCCCCAGCCGAAACTGCGCCGTCTCCGGTTTTCCAGACGGCTGCAGATGCGTATGCAGCGCCAACTTTCGCTCCGGCAACAGTCGCCAGGCGAAATCACGATTCACCATCCCCGGCTGAATACCCGGCACCCAGGTGACGAGTTGCCCTTCCGGATCGCGCCGCCACGCCATCCCCGCATAGCCCGGCAGCGGATCATCCGCGTCGCGCCGTTCAGATTCGCGCGAGTCGTCCAGGCCAATCCGCGCATGATGCGTCACCCGCGGATTGAGCGGCCGCAACTCAATCGACTCCACCCACCGCGGGCGATCAATCCCGGTCGCAATCACAAAGTTGCGAAATTCATCCGCCCCCGCCGCCGGCACTTCATACGCCGGGCTTTCCAGAATCAAATCCGGCTTACCAAGCTTCCATTCCGCGGCTGCCCCGGTCGCCGGCGCGTCAGCGACGACCGGTCCCGCCGGCGCATCAGCGTCGGCCCAGGCCTTGAGCAATTGCTTCTGCGCGTCCGTAAGTCGTCGATCGCCCGCAAACAACCCATGCTCGTTCCGCGGCAACCAAGGCGGCATCAATCCACTGGCGGTCACGTCGGCAATCTGCCGCGCCCGCTTCTTGGCGTCGTCGTACGTCAACAAACTGAACGGCGCGGCGTCCCCCGGTTGATGGCAGGAAACGCACTTCTCCAATACGATCGGCCGGATGTTCACCGAATAGCTGACTTCCGACTTGACGGCGTCAACTTTCAACGGTGCAGCATCTGGCGCTACCGGCCCCGGCGACTCGGAGCACCCGGCGGTCGCCACAATGACCAATGCCCAAACGCGCGAAGCCCAGCGCGGCGGTTCATGCGATGCGTCAATCATCTCGGGCGCGTCAATCCAAGTCTTCGATGTAACAACCCACGGCCTCGGTCTCCGCTTCCGCAATAGGCTCCCCGGCCAGCGTCGCGCGGATCGCCTCTTCGAGGTCATGCCGAGTCGCCGTCGCCCGAGACTTCCCCAACTCTACGAACTGGTCGTCAATGCGCCCGCGATAAGTCCGTTGACGCTCTCGATCGAACACCACAGCCTCAGGCGTTACGCTCGCGCCGGTCAGTTTCACCAGCGCGTGCGTCGTATCGCGGACCGCGTCGCCGGGATACTCATACTCCGCGCGATGACTACGAATCTCCTCCACTGTCTCCCGCGGATCGACATAGACCATCACAAATCGCACGCCTTGCGGAGCAAATTCGTCATGCAATCGCCGCAACTCCGGGGCGTACCGGTTCGAAATGGGACAGTCCGATCGCAAAAACACGACCACGGTCGCCTGGGCCGCATCATCCCCCCAAACGTCAAACTCGTTACCTTCCAGGTCCAACAACCTCAAAGCGTCGGCCGATTGCTCGACGTTCCCATCTGCCGGTCGCAGAGCAACGCTCTCAGTGCAGCCAGCCAGCATGATGACAGTCAGGCTGACGGCGCCGATCCGGCGAAACCCCGCGGAAATCAGAGAAAAGCCGCCGCGAAATCGATGTTCAGGGAACTTCTGGATCGCCATGAAAGTCTCAAGCATGACTGCGAATCGCACTCCACCCGCGCCCTACTGACTAGCAAAAGCGAGGGGTATCCGGGGCGAATTCGCTTTCAAATTGATTGAAGGACGCCGCAACCGTTGCTAGTATGATACCTGACTTGCGCGATAGAGCGCGATCGGACGGGTACATAAAATAGGACGTTCGCGACGGTCAGGGCGTTCTTGCCTGCCGCGTGCATTTTGCCAGGAACAGAAGTATGGCCTTGCGAATCCGCTTGTTGACCGTGGCGACGCTCGCACTCACCGCCGCGCCGGTTTATGCCGGTTGCCCGGTCATTTCCAGCCTGGAAAGCGACGGCGCTCAATTCGTCGATCTGTTCGGCAATGCCACGGTGGATCGCGCCCTCCAAGACTCGTCCGGTACGGTCGCGGCCAACTTCGGTCCAGAACGGCCCGCCGCGGATGCCGCGTTGACCGGGGCAGACTTCTGGCAAGGCCCGATGTTCGACTCCTCGTCTGAGGCGGCCGATTTGTTTGTTGCCGGTTCAGTCGAGCTTATGGGAATCAACTACGATTTCCTTGCCACCGCGTCAGGTGGCGCGCGTTCTGTGCCGGAACCCAGCGCCGTCGTCCTTGGTGGCATCGCCCTGGCCGGAATGGTCTTCGGAAGGCGCTTTGTCCGCCGCCGTTCTGGGTAAGCGGATTCGCGGGACCCGGTTGATGCCCGGCCGGACTTGCTGAGATACTGGCGAAGCGCAATGACGCGCCGATTCGCCGCATCTCCTTCCGCCGAGCCTACGTTTCGATGTCGCAAGCTTCGCCGCCGCCTTTCCTGGCCGGAGTCATCGAAGGCTTCTACGGCCCGCCCTGGTCGCCGGCCGAGCGCGCCGAGTTGCTCGAATGGATGTCGGCCGGGCGGCTGAATACCTATCTCTATGCGCCCAAAGACGATCTCAAACACCGCGCCGCCTGGCGCGAATTATATGAGCCGTCCGAAACCGCGCCGTTGACAGCGATGATCCGCGGCTGCCGAGAGCGCGGCATCAGGTTTATCTACGCGCTCAGTCCCGGGCTCGATATCCGTTTCAACGAACCGGCGGAACTAGAACGCATCCTCGCCCGCTTCGACCAACTGCTCGCCCTGGGTTGCGACGACTTCGCGCTCCTGTTCGACGACATCCCCGACCAGATGAGGTCCGAGGACCGCGAGCGCTTCGATACCTTTGCCGCCGCGCAATGCCACATCGCCAACGCGGCGTTTCGCTGGCTGCGTGAGCGCCGCCCCAATGCGCGGTTTCTCTTCTGCCCAACGCCCTACTGCGGGCGCATGGCCGAGCGACAACTCGGCGGCGCCGGCTATCTCGAAACCATCGGACGCGAACTCGACGAAGCCATCGACATCTGTTGGACCGGCCCCGAAATCATCGCGCGCGAAATCACGGTCGAACATGCACGTACGCTGCAAAGCCGCCTGCGCCGTAAACCGCTCATCTGGGACAACCTGCACGCCAACGATTACGACGGCCGCCGCATGTATCTCGGTCCTTACGCCGGTCGCCCCGCGGCGCTTCGCATCGAAGTCGCCGGCATCCTCTGCAATCCCAACACCGAGTTCCCATTAAACTACGTGCCGCTACGGACGTTTGCGGACTACGTCGAAGCGCCGGACAATTGGGACCCGCGCGCCGCATACCTCGCGGCGATGCAGGAATGGCTGCCGCGCTTTGCCACGCACAAGGGCCCGGCTACGTCAGAAGACTTGCTGCTGTTCGGCGATTCCTATTACCTGCCCTACGAAGCAGGAACGGAAGCCGCCACGCTACGGCGATTCGCCGAGGACTTCATCATCAACAATCAGCCGGACGCCGGCGCAGAGTTCCTGGAGCGCGGCGCTCGGCTGCGAAATTTCTGCGCGGCCCTGACCGACCTGAGCGACCGGCCATTGTTTTACGCCCTGCATCGCCGCGCCTGGGAATTGCGCGAAGAGCTGGACCTGCTGCTCGGCTACGTCCGCGCAAAACAAGCGGATCCCTCGGCCACCTTCCATTCCGACTTTCATCTGCCCCGCACCTATCGCGGCGGCCTGGTGGCTCAACTGCAAAGGCTGCTGGCGCTCCAGCCCGACGGTTCCTTCTTTCCCGCCAACGCCGCCAGCCCAAGTCATCTCCCCCGTCGCGACGAGAACTAGGTGCACATGCAGAACATACTAAGCGATGGGTGCCACTGGCGGCTTGTCCGCCAGTGCTGGAGTTGAGCCCGCCATCGAGACATATACCGCACTGGCGGACAAGCCGCCAGTGACGCCCCACATCACACTTGCTGCGAGTTTGCGTAGACGATGCCCCACTTCAAAATCCGTCTCGCGCGCCCGGACGATCAAGCGGCAACCTACTACGTCTGCCTCAAGACCGGCGACTACGGCCGCGACGGCGAGCCGTTTTATCAGGACGATCCCGACGCGCTGGGCCGCATCTTCGTCGGCCCGTATCTTGTCTACGAGCCGGAACTGAGTTTCGTACTCGAAGACGAGCAAGGCGTCTGCGGATACGCCTTCGGTTCGCTGGACTCGCACGAATTCTATGGTCGCTACGAGCGCGAATGGCGGCCCCGACTCTGTGAGCAATTCCCGCTGCCGCAGGGCGACCCAGCGACGTGGACCCGCGCGCAGCTGGTCCATTCCTGGTACCATCAGCCCGACTACTTTTGTCCGGAACCCTACGCGGAATACCCTGCGCACCTGCACATCGACTTGCTCGACCGGGCGCAAGGACAAGGCTACGGCCGACGCATGATGGAACTCGTCATGGAAAAACTGCGCGAGCGCAATTCGCCGGGAGCCCATCTCGGCGTGAGCATCCAAAACACGCCGGCGCTTGGTTTCTACGCGCGTCTCGGCTTTCGGGAATTAGCCCGCACCGGCGGCGCAGAAGACGGTTGCATTTACCTCGGCAAGACATTGCGGGACTGAAGCTCGCTTTCAATCATGACACAATCCCTTGCACTTCTCGGCGGCCAACCTCTGCGGTCGCGTCCCTTCACCCGTTGGCCCATCTTCGGCAAGCCCGAAGAAGAAGCCTTGCTCCGCACCTTGCACAGCGGGCACTGGGGCCGGCTCGACGGCCAGGAAGTTGCGCGCTTCGAGGAGCGCTTCGCGTCGATGCATGGTTGCCGCCACGGCGCCGCCGTCGTCAACGGTACGGTCTCGCTGCGACTGAGCTTGATGGCGGCCGGCCTCCAAGCCGAAGACGAAGTCATCGTTCCGCCCTACACTTTTTTCTCCACGGCCTCGGCGGTCGTCGAAGCGAACATGATCCCCGTGTTCGCCGATATCGATTTGGAGACGTTTAATCTCGATCCCCAAGCGCTCGTAGCGGCAATCACGCCGCGCACCCGCGCCGTGATCCCGGTTCACTTCGCTGGTCAGCCGGCCGAAATGGACGCCATCAACACCATCGCCAAGAAACAGGACCTGCTGGTCATCGAAGACGCCGCCCACGCCCACGGCGCCAGCTATCAAAATCGGCCGGTCGGAAGCCTGGCGGACATCGCGTCGTTCTCGTATCAGTCCAGCAAAAACCTCACCTGCGGCGAAGGCGGACTGATCACCACGAACGACGACGAGCTCGCCGAGAACTTCCGCTCACTCGGCAACTGCGGCCGTATCCCCACCGGCGTCTGGTACGAGCATCACGTCATCTCCGGCAACTACCGGCTCGGCGAGTTCCAAGGGGCCATGCTCAACGCGCAGCTCGATCGCCTGGAAGCCCAGGCCGCGACGCGCGACGCGAATGGCCTCTACCTGGCCGAGCGCTTATCGTCATTACCAGGGTTACATCCCCAACGACGCTCAGACGCCTGCACGCGCCATGCCTATCACCTGTTCATGCTGCGAATCGACGGCCAGACCTTCGGCGCCCCGCGCGCCGTGGTGATCGAAGCCCTCCGCGCGGAAGGCATTCCCTGCTCGCCCGGTTATGGCTATTCACTGCCCGACCAGCCGATGTTCCGCAATCGCGCCTTCGGCCCGTATCTGCCCGGCGTGGTCGATCGCCTCGACTACGAGCGCACAAGTTGTCCGAACAGCGACCTGATTTGCCAGGAACAAGGCCTCTGGCTGGAACATGCCATGCTCCTCGGGCCTCGCGAAGATATGGACGACATTCACCGCGCCTTCGAGAAGATTCACGCTCAGCGCGTCGCCCTGACGGATTGGTCCCGCAACCGGGATTCAGCGCCGGCGAGGTCGACTACGTGAACAACTTCACCGCCTTCCTGAATCGCTACATCGTGCCGCCGCTGACCGTCCTCAGCGAGAACACCTACCTCACCGCGATCCGCGCCGGCGTCGTCTCGCTCGCGCCGCTGACCATCATCGGCGGGCTGTTCCTAATGGTCTGCTTTTTTCCGGTGAAAGGCTGGGACGAAATCATCGCGCCGTATTTGCCGGTGCTGCAAGTGCCGGTGACCGCGACGTTCGGGCTCCTGTCCGTCTACCTCTGCTTTGCCGTCAGCTATCACTTTGGCAAGCTCCTGCAACAGGAAGCCATCGTCAGCGCAGGCATCGCCGCCGTCGTCTATTTGATGGTGCAATTGCAGATCGACGCCGAAGGCAACGCCGTCTTCGAAATGGATCGTCTCGGCTCGCAAGGACTATTCACGGCGATTCTCGTCGCACTCATTTGCGTCCGCGTACAGAAATTGCTCACCGACAAGAACGCCGTCATCCGTCTGCCGGCCAGCGTGCCGCCGATTGTTTACGACTCCTTCTTATCACTGACGCCGCTGTTCAGCCTCGTGGTGTTGTTCTGGCTGCTGCGATTCGTACTTGGCGTTGATATCAACGAACTCGTTCAGTACGTCTTCAGCCCGCTCGTGTTTGCTCTGAACACTCTGCCGGGCATTCTGGTCTGCGTATTGGTGATCACCATCCTCTGGTCGATCGGCATCAACGGCGACAACGCGCTGGACGCCCTCGTGGCGCCGGTCTTTCTGCAATACCTCGCGATGAACGTCGAGGCTGCCGGTCGCCACGAACCCTTGCCCTACATCACCGCACAAGGATTCGTGAGCACCTTCGTGAACGTCGGCGGCACCGGCGCGACACTCGGTCTCGCCCTCGTGATGCTCAACTCGAAAGAACCCGGCTATCGCAAGGTCAGCCGCCTCTCGTTGCCCACGCAGATCTTCCAGATCAACGAGCCGATCTTCTTCGGCTTTCCAATCGTGTTGAACCCCATCCTGATGGTCCCCTACGTCCTGAGCGCCTTGTCGCTCACCGTCTGCTCGTATCTGCTCATGGACTGGGGTTGGATCGGCCGGCCGCTCGTCAACGTCCCCTGGACCACGCCCCCCATCATCGGCCATTTTCTCTGCACCGGTGATTGGCGGGCGGCCGTATGGGGCGCGGTTTCCATCCCGCTGGCCATGCTGGTTTACTATCCGTTCGCCAAAGCCGCCGAACGCCAACGGCTCGAACAAGAAGCCGCCGGCGTCGCGCACGAATAGTCCCGCGGCAAGTCGTTATCGCCCGGCACGTCCTACACGACGTACAGCCGGCACAGCTTCACAGCATTCGGACGGAATACGCGCCCCGCATGCTACGACCGTCAGCATTTCATCCGTCTCGGCCGCCGATCTAGTCGATTATCCCGATAGCCGCGCGGCCGACAGGAAGTCGCCCGCCCGGCGCAACGCGCACTGCTGCGCGCTGCACAATTCACCGGAAGGGATGCCGGAACATGCGCCTCAATCTTCGCGCCGCGGCGCTCTGCGCGCCGCTGGCCCTGGCCACGCTGCTAATTGCCGACCATGCGCAAGCGCAGTCCTTCGGCGTCGAGGCCCACAACACCACCATGCCGGCCTCCGGCGGGCTCGGCGGTACGAGCATTGCCCGGCCGCAGGATCTGACCTCGGCCATCAATGGCAACCCCGCCACCGTCGCGCAATTCGAAGGGACGCAGTTCCTCTTCGGCGGCGCCTGGGCCGAGCCGACCTTCAGCATCCAGCAAACCGCGCCCATTCCGCTCCTCGGCGTCGAACCCTACGGCGCCAAATCGCACGCGCAAGGCATCGGCTCCAGCGCCATCGGCGTCACGCAAGACTTGCGCTCCTTGGGCTTGCCCGCCACCTTCGGCATGGGCTTCTTCGCCGCCGCGGCCGGCGGCGCCGATTTCCGCCACAATCCAGCCAGCAACGGCACGAACGCCGGCCTCACTGCGCTCGAAATCACGTCCAGCCTCGGCGTCGATCTCACGGATCGCTTGTCGGTCGGCGCGGCGATTTCCCTCGGCACCGCGTTCTTCGATCCGCCCTTCGTCGAAATCGGCGGCATGACCTACGACTACGCCCTCCGTGGTTCGATCGGCGCGGACTACGACCTGTCGCGCCACACGAACGTCGGCATGTACTATCAGACCAAGCAGGCGTTCCGCTTCAAAGACGCCGTGCAGTTCGAGCAGTTGCCCGACAGCCCGTCGCTCGATGTCGACATGGACTTGCCGCAAAACATCGGCTTCGGCATCGCCAACGACCGCCTCGCACAGGGCCGCCTGCTCGTCATGGCCGACGTCCTCTACAAACTCTACGACGAAGCCCAACTCTTCTCGACGGTCTACGACAACCAATGGGTCTTCCAGACCGGAGCCCAATACACCGCCGGGCGCTACAAATACCGCATCGGTTATGCCTTCGCTGAGAATCCGCTCGACGAAAACCCCGGCCCCAACATCGGCGGCATCACGCCCCCGGGCGGATTTGCCGCGGTGCGCTATACGCAAGCCTTACTGGCCATTACCTGCCAGCATCGCTTTAGCGCCGGCCTGGGAGTCAGCGACGTCCTGCCCGGCGTCGACATGGACTTCATGGCCGGCGGCATGTTCCCTGACGAGGAGCAACTCGGCGCTTCGACCTCGACGTCCATCGAATCCTACTGGGTCGGCGCCGGCCTCACCTGGGCCTTCGACCGCTGCGCCACAAAACGCCGCGTCACGGATTGCGACGAATGCTGCGAGTAAGACCGAGTTGCCAGTGAAACAAGCTAAATCGCGCGAACAGCCACATTCCGAAAGCTGCAGTCAGAATGTGCCGGGGTGCCACTGGCGGCTCGTCCGCCAGTGTGGGACGGACGTGATTGGCACGCCAGCTCATGCCTTAGCGGATACGCCGCTATAGGCAACGATGGCTCAGTTCTCTTGGTAAATTCCCTCGGCCCCACGCATTCGACGAATTCTTTCGCGTCCTTTCGCGTGTTTCGCGGGCAAACCTCCGAAGCGAACATCACGCCCGAAACCGCCCATTCGCGGCCCAGCCCAGCCAAATAAACGTCACCAACAGCAACCGTTGCGACACCGCGAACGGCGCCTCGCTCTGCGTGGGCGCAAGCTCCACGAGCGAAGGAAACTTCTGGAAGAACTGCACCACCAGCACGAACGTGTTCAGATACAGCGCGCCAAGCGAACAGAATAAGAACGCCTTGCGCCACCCGCCGGACAGATGCCGCCCGTACAGCGCATAAGCCGCCACGCCCAAAATCACCAGCGAGACGATCCCAAATCCGATCGCCGGCGTGAAGCCGCGGAACGGAAAGAAAAACCCAGTCACGCTCGTCACCGCCGTGGTCACGAGAAACCACGCCGTCCAACGCGGCAACAGTTTCCCGGCCAGCATCCCCGCCAACGCGCCAAATCCAGTGACGATGCCAATGACGCTGATGACAATGTGAAGCAGCGTGAAGAGTGCGAGCGACATGAAGTCCTTAAGGTTCTAGGATTGAACAAACGCCAGCAGATCCGCGTTGAGTTGATCCTTGCTCGTATCCCCGAGACTGTGCGACCCGCCCGGATAAATCTTCAACTCCACTTCCCGCACGAGCTTCGCCGACAACAGCGCCGACGCCCCGATCGGCACAATCTGATCGTCGTCGCCATGGATAATCAACGTCGGCACGTCGAACTTCTTCAAATCCTCGGTGAAATCCGTCTCCGAAAACGCCTGGATGCAATCGTACGCGTTCTTGTGGCCGGACATCATCCCCTGCAGGAACCACGATTGAATCAACCCTTGCGAGACCTTCGCCCCTGGCCGATTGAAACCAAAAAACGGCCCGCTCGCCACATCCAGAAAAAACTGCGCTCGGTCCGCCAGATATTGCTTGCGGAAATCGTCGAACACCGCCAGCGGCAATCCGCCAGGATTCGCCGGCGTCTGCAGCATGATCGGCGGCACCGCCCCTATCAGCACGGCCTTCGAAAGACGCTTCGTGCCATGCCGGCCGATATACCGGGCCACTTCGCCGCCGCCCGTGGAATGACCGATCATCACGGCGTCGCGCACGTCAAGATGATCGAGCAATTCCGCCAGGTCGTCAGCATACGTGTCCATCTCATTGCCATGCCACGGCTGGCTCGATCGGCCATGCCCGCGCCGATCATGTGCGATGCACCGATACCCCTGCGACGCCAGGAAAAACATCTGCGCTTCCCAAGCGTCGGCCGTCAGCGGCCAACCATGGCTGAACGTGATCGGCCGGCCCGATCCCCAATCCTTGTAAT
>JAWXBP010000119.1 GCA_034440135.1 Planctomycetia bacterium | reverse complement strand
GTCATTTGTCCAGCGAATCACCCGGCGGCCGTCTCTCGTCGCGTTCGGGTTATTGCCACGAACCGCCTCGCTTCCATTGTTGCTTGAACGACTCTCGATTGGCAAGCCGCAAGGCAATGGGTTGGAGAAAGCTACGAACGCTTGGCAAAACGATGGCAAATGCGGGGACGTTCGCGAGCATGCTGCGCCGCACAAATGCTTTCCATTGAGCAATCTTCGCGGCGTCGCTGGCGAAGCGGTCGGAAAAACAGATCGGGTCGGATTCGATGGGTGTCTGGCGTTGCTCGAAGGTGGCGCGGATTGCAGCCGCCAAGGCCTCGCCCTCAAAATCGAAGTGCGCCGCCAACGTGGCAACATCGAAAAAGTCCTTCATCCGGCTATTGAGCTCGCCGAGCTTGACCATTGCCTCGAACTTCTCTGCAATCGCGGTTTCTCGATTGTAAGCGAAAAGTTCGGCGGACGGTGAGTCCAGAATCGTCGGGTAGTTTATTTTCGATGCGGCCGGCGTAATGACGTCGCTGAATCCGATGTCAATTTGCATGCCGATTCGCGCGGTGCCGAGTCTAGCGTTGAATGTAGCTCGAACGCCCTCGTAATCCGCGTCCTCGGTAATCCGCTCCGTGACCACGCTTGTTGCGTCGAAAGCGAGTCCATCTTCTTCTACTTGCGTTTGGCAGACTGCCGCAATCACGCCGCGGATTGCCTCCAAGTCGTTACTCAGCCGCCCCAGCAAATCGATATCGCGCGTGGGCCGCGTAGTCGGTATTTTCCAAACGACGAATAGAAGCGCTCCTTTCAGGACGAATTGGTCGCGGTACGTCGACTGCGAAAGTCGAAAAAGCCAGCGTTCCAAAGCGTAGTATTGAAGCACGTCGCTGAACTGCCGGTCGGCCGCCTTGGCGACGTTGGCGAGTCGTTGACGCACGGAGGCAGCGATGTTTTTGATGGGGCCCTTGGTCATACGCTTGCCTCCAGATAGGGGCGTAGGATTTTCTCGACTCGACACACGCGAGCGAATTCCAGGACTTGTTGGAGCTGAGGTCGTCGGCGCTGGCGATAGGTCTTCAGAGCTTCCAGGGCGACATCGATCCCAACTTTGTTGCGGTATTTGAAGCTGTCGGCGAGCGTTTTTTCGGGGCTGTAAATTCGGACGGTCACGCCGTCGATTGAATGGGTTTCAATTCCGGCGGCAAACGCCTGTTTAGAAAAACGGAATACGCGGACTGGCGGATAGAGGATCACGGGTTTCCGGGCGGACCGCGTAAGCGCCAGGTATACTTCATGGGGAATCTGCGTTGTGAGTTGATGGAACGCCAGCGCCGAGATCAGGCAGATAACGCCTTGGGGCACTCGCTTGGCGACTGTGGCCAGGTCGGGTTCGCTGAGCGGCGGTAGGCTGGCTAGCCGAAATACGCCTCGCGACAGTTGTTCCAGCTCTCCGGTATCCCGCATCGCGTAAAGGGTCCGGGGGTGAATGCCGGCTTGGATCGCTTCCTTCGTTCGGAGCGTACCCCCTTGTTTGTCGAACGCTTTGCGAGCGTTTTCGGTCGAATTGGACATGACGCAGCTCCGGGATGGATATAAACGCTCGCACATTCTATAAAGTGTATGCGTTCTTATCCAGTCTGGTCGCGGGAAACATCGGGGGTTCGTGGATAAAGAGCCCCCTGCACCCGCCTGAGGTTCGTCAAAACCAGGACGGGAACGGGCGGAAATTGCCCCCCCTGCGTGGCGTAAAACTGTTCGCACCAGGGGGCACTTTCTGCCCCTTTACGCAAACGGTTGTGGAAACGCTACAGCCGCCCGTGAACGGAGCGCGGCGCAAACGGCATACATAACCGAGGGAGGGCGCGACGTGCGCCCCATCTATCTTCTCTCGGAACAAGAACGATGCCGGCACGCTCCTTGTCGCACCCATCCGAATTGACGTCCGATCAGCGATTCCGCCATCTGGCCGCGATCCTCGCTCAAGGTGTTCTTCGTTGGCGACAGCTCGCCCATCTGGCCGCTGTCGAAAATCTCTCGCAATCTCCGCTCAGGGGCCTTGAGGTTCTCTCGGAAACGAGGCTCTCTGTGTGCGTGGGTTTTGATCCCGACCTGGAGACCACGAATGCGAGGTGAACGATGGAAGAAACGCGAGAGAGTTCTATTGCCGCCATTTTGGCCCGCGGGCTGTTCCGCGTCCGGCGCTGGCACGAACGCGTTGGCCTGACGGGCGACCCGCCCAGCGCCATCCCCGAGGCGGCGTCCAACGACAGCCAACATTGTCGCGAGCCCGAGCCACCACTGGCCAGGGCCGCTACGCAAGGAGGTGAACCATGAAACCCGAAACCGCTGCGGAGATCGCCCGGCTCGAAAACTTGTCAGTCCACGAACTGGCCAAGCGATATGAAGAACTCTTCGACGACGAATGCCGGAGCCGGCACAAACGCTATCTGATTCGCCGCATTGCTTGGCGATTGCAGGCAAACGACGAAGGCGGTCTGACGGAACGTGCGTTGCAACGCGCCGGCGAACTGGCGGTCGACGCCGAAATTCGCGTGACGCCACCGCGTGAACGGCAATTGATGAACAACCGGGTCGCAGTCGCGCAGCCAGATGGTTTCGTTGACTATGACCCGCGATTGCCGCCGCCGGGCAGTTGGATCGAACGGAAGTACAAGGGACAAATGCTCCGCGTGCTGGTCCTGGAGGACGGCTTCGAGTACGAGGGTCGGCGGTATCGCTCGCTCTCCTCGATTGCCAAGGAGGTCACGTGCTCCCACGTCAACGGCTTCCTGTTCTTCAAGCTGGGGGGCAAAGCATGAAGAAGTCCGTAAAACCCTCCTCGCCAACGAGGCGTTGCGCCATCTATACCCGCAAGTCGAGCGAAGAGGGGCTGGAACTCGAATTCAATTCGCTCGACGCGCAGCGCGAGTCGGGCGAAGCCTTCATTGCCAGTCAACAGAACGAGGGCTGGGTCTGCTCGCCCGAACACTACGACGACGGCGGGTTTTCCGGGGGCAGCATGGACCGGCCGGCGCTGAATCGTCTTCTGGCGGACATCACCGCCGGCAAGATCGACTGCGTGGTGGTCTACAAGGTCGACCGGCTGAGCCGATCGTTGCTCGACTTCGCCCGCATCATGGAGACGTTCGACAAGAAAGGTGCCTCGTTCGTATCGGTCACGCAGCAATTCAACACGACCCATTCGATGGGCCGGTTGACGTTGAACGTCTTACTTTCGTTCGCCCAGTTCGAGCGCGAGATCATTGGCGAACGCATCCGCGACAAGATCGCCGCCCAGCGCCGCAAGGGGAAATGGGCCGGCGGCGTTCCCGTCTTGGGCTACGACGTCGACCGCACGAACCCCAGCCCCAAACTGGTCGTGAACGCCGAGCAGGCGACCCAGGTTCGCCGGATTTACAGCCTGTACCTGGAACTCGGTTCGCTCCTGCCGGTGGTTGAGGAACTGACCCGTCGTGGTTGGTGTAACAAGGCCTGGACGACCAAGAAGGGCGGCGCGCGCGGGGGGCGGCCGTTCGACAAGTGCTCGGTCTACGCCCTGCTGACCAACCCGATCTACATCGGGAAGATCAAACACAAGACCGACGTGTTCAACGGCGAGCACCAAGCGATCATCGATGCTGATGTGTTTCGCAAAGTTCAGACCACGTTGCAGCAACACGGGCGTGGGCGCGGCAATTACCTGATCAACAAAT
The DNA here is from genome assembly GCA_034440135.1 of Planctomycetia bacterium. NCBI lineage: Bacteria > Pseudomonadati > Planctomycetota > Planctomycetia > Planctomycetia bacterium. The sequence continues at coordinate 801 of JAWXBP010000119.1, read as the reverse complement.
ACGGGGCGCTACTCAAAGGCCTGTTGCATTGCCAAGCCTGCGACCACGCAATGGTCCACACGGTCACCAGTCGCGGGTCGAAGCGTTACCGCTACTACACCTGCGTCAAGGCGATCAAGAGCGGCCGAAACGCATGCCCCACCAAGTCGCTTCCCGCCGCCGAGATCGAGGCGACGGTCGTTGACCAGATTCGTTGTATCGCGCACGATGCCGACCTTCGCGCCGAGGTGCTGCGGCAGGCATGTTCCGCGACCGAAGCCGATGTTGGTGAATTGACGACCCAGCGCGGACAACTCGAACGCCAATTGGCCCGCGACCACGCTGAAATCCGCCGGCTCGTGGCACTCCCCGAGCCGAGTAGCGCCACGACCGCCCGAATCGCCGACCTCCACGAACGGATTGCCCGCGCAGAGGGGCAACTGGCGTTGGTGCGGAACCGGGGCGAAGAAGTTGAACGCCAGCGTATCAGCCACGCCGACGTGGCGGCGGCGTTCGCCGACTTCGACAACGTTTGGAACGCACTGAGTTCGCGCGAGCAGGCCCAGGTGCTGTCGCTCTTGGTCGCCCGCGTCGAGTTCGATCCCGCCGAAAGCACCGTCGCCATTTCCTTCCATCCCTCGGCCATCAAGACGCTGGCCGAGGCCAACCGCGAGGACGCCGCATGATCATCGTCAAACGCAAGATTCAGTTCGACCGCACCGCCCACGGCCAGCGGCGGATTTCTCCACGCGAAGCCGACACGACGCCCGTCGAGCGTGGCCGCGTTCCCCGGATTTCACGGTTGATGGCGTTGGCCATTCG
>JAWXBP010000118.1 GCA_034440135.1 Planctomycetia bacterium | reverse complement strand
CTCCCTTTTAGGTTTTGTCACCCCGTTCCTTATCGGAAACGGAGAAGGAGCCGCCACCTTTTCAATTCTTCAGTTCAACAGTGTTTGGGACATCCCCGCAGTGAATTACCTGTCGACCTACGCCGGGTTAAGGGGCGCGAACGTCGCCGGCACTAATCACGTCTTGAAACTCGCTTTTGACGCCGGCGCGAGAGAGTTCAATTACATCTCGACCACCTTCGTCTTCGGCTGGGCGAGGAAAAGCACGCTTTACGAGACAGACCGGAACGACAGCATGGACCGACTCGATTTCGGCTACAGCCAGTCGAAGTGGGTGGCCGAACAGGTTGTTAGGGACGCGGCACGGCACGGCCTGCGGACTAGAACCTTCCGCCCTGCGCTGATCACACCTTCCGCTTCCGGAGGTGGCTGCAGCAGCTTCGACATCGTGATCCGGCTGCTGGCGTTCATGATCAAGCACGGTATCGCCGTCGACGCGCTAAACCAAGTGAGCTTCGTACCGGTGGATGTCACGGCAAACAACATCGTCGCAATCGCCAACCAGCCCGACACTATTGATCGCACGTTCCACGTCACGCGGGATGAATACGCGAACATGGTCGAGGTCATCAACATCATCCACACGCGAACGGGCCGCACATTCGAGCACTTTGCGCTGCGGGACTTCGTGCCGGAGGTCATCCGCCGGTGCTCCCGATCGGATTTGCTTTATCCCTTGCTGGATTTTCTGATCGGATCGGTTGAGAACATTTCGGCGATGGAATTCAAGCGTTACGACAATTCGTCGTATCGGCGGGCACGCGCCGCGACGCCGTGGGGGCGCCCTGACCCGTCGATGGACGAGACGGTCGGCGGTATTCTTGCCTTCATGCAACGGCTGGCGATTATTGAACCCCCCGTCGAGAACCTGAGGCATACACCATGAAGCGGGCCCCCTCTACCCTTTGGACTAGGCGCCTCAGAGCTCGATGGCGGGGCCGGTCGGATTGTCCACCCTCAGCGATACTTCTCCGCTTGGCGGCCCACTATAGCTGGCTGAGTACCGCGCCTCCAGCCTGTCCGAGCTCTGCATTTTCACCACGCGATTGGACACTACCTTTGGTTTTCGGCAGAGGTCATGACGAACGTCCCAGCGCAAACGCAGACGCAACGCGACCGCCTCGCTTCACGGAAGCTTCCTGCCCCCTTTCTTCCGATCCTAAATCGCAACCAGCCTATGCTCGACTGGATTGCGGTCATCACCGGCCAGCCGACCTCTCTTGTCTTTGAACGTCTGCGCGAGGAACATTGGGACTTGGGCGCCAACGTTCGCGAGGCGCTTACGCGCGCAGGCTCGAGCCGTGGGCCTGGAGTGCTGGCTTGTCCGATTTCTACCGGGACAGTGACGCGTTCCTGTACGAAAACATTGCGTTCAACCGCACCCGCGCAAAGTGCCGAATGCGTGCCTGGATCGTGGTGGCACGACGATTGTCCCGGCACTACGTGCTGACCACCTTCGGTGACCGTCTGGTTGTGACCTACGGCGTCTTTCAGACCGCGGGACACGTGGTGGGCCTGGCCGTCTTTCTCACCTTGACGCCGCCGGACCTGGTGATTCGCTATCTGGTCTGCACGACCGTGTCTTCTTTCCCGCGGCGGCGATCTTTGCGCGCGTCATCTGTGGCATCACCGATCATTGGCCCAAGTTCCGCGCCCATCCGATCCAGTTCGTGCTCTCGGCCGAGAAGTTCAGTGCCTTCGGCGGCGTGATCGGCGGCGTAGGGAGCTTCGCGCTCTGCAACCTGTGGCTCGACATGGGCTTCGGTCTCTGGGCCATCGATGCCTTCGCCCTCGCCTTGATCGCCGGCGAGATCGTGTCGCGGTTCGGCTGCCATGCGAATGGCTGCTGCTACGGGCGGACGCTGACCGGCCCCCGCCGACGCGGGACGATCTCGGTCAGGTACGTTCATCCGCTACAGAAGGCGGTCTGGCACGGCGGCCATGACGGGGTCGCCCTCTATGCCGCACCGCTCTATCGGTCCGGCGAGTCCCCTTGCCGCTTCTGCCGTGCTGCAAAGGACCGACACGAATGACGCTCCTAACTTCGCCGTTTTCGGGTGCCAAGATTCGAGATCGATTGCGTTACACATAAGCTGCACCGTCGCTTGCCCATCGAGGCTCCTTCCACTGCGGTCGTCGGCCTTCTAAGGCGTTCTGGCGCGCCTCCATGATGACGGGCGTTCGACTGCGCGCTTTGCGACGTGCTGCCGGCTGCGGCGAAGTTCCGCTACGGGTCGCTATGCGGAGCTCTACATAGCGACCCCTATGCGCAGATCGCAACTATGCGCAGTTGGTTGGTCGCAGATGTCGCTGATGCAGGCGTGGCGCGGCATGTGACGAGGTTGGCCGACGCAGATCTGGACATAGTTTCTACTGCCGGGTGCACTGGTGGTCCCACTTCTGGAGACCGCCATGGGCGTCGTTCACCGTTCGCTGCGCACCGACATCAACTGGCTCGCTGACGGGCCGATCGGCCCGTACGTTGATGCGTTCAAGCGGCGCCTGACCGAGCGCAGGTACGCCGCGCACACCTTCGCCGGCTACTTGGCCAGCATCACGCATTTCGCACGCTGGGCGCGCAGCGGGCGCCTGCGGCTGCACCGGATCGACGAAGGGTCGATCGCCGAGTTCCTCGATGATCACCTGCCGCGGATAGGCGGGATAAAAGGCCTATTCGCGTAATCGCTCACTATCAGACATAGCCCAGACCGTAGATACGGTCGCATCAAGATTCCTCAGCCGCGGCACGTCAGTCCTTGGGTGCGCCAGCTCAAGCAAGCTCCGATTGCGATGAACGTGATCGAAGTCGTCGAGGTGGACGCGCCGTCAGGTGTGGAGCCCATCCGCTGGATTCTGTTTACTTCGTTACCGGTGGTAACCTTTGAGGAGGCGTGGGTAGTGATTGGCTACTACGAACTGCGGTGGCTGGTGGAGGAATATCACAAGGCGCTCAAGACGGGCTGTCGTGTGGAGTCTCCGCAGTTGAAGACGGCCGGTCGTTGGGAAGCGTTTGTTGGCCTGACCAGTGTGTTGGCGGCTCGCCTGCTCCAGCTGAAATCACTCGCCCGGACGAACCCCGAAGTTCCAGCCCAGCGCGTGGTGCCTGGCGTGTGGCTGAAGATGCTCAAGTTGGCCCGCAAGAATTTGCCCCGCGTTCACGATCTGACGGTTGGACAGTTTTATCGCGAAGTTGCCAAACTCGGCGGCTTCCTCGGGCGCAAGAGCGATGGCGAACCTGGATGGATTACAATTTGGCGAGGGTGGGAAAAACTCAACACCTACGTATTCGTTGCAAGCAAACTCAAACTTCAGATCTAGATGTGGGTACGGACAAGGCTGCGAGCCCATGCTACATGACCATTCAGTCGCCGCGGAATCACCAAAACAAAAGCCGCCGTCACCGTTGTCATGCTGATTGAACACGCGAAACGGCCCTGGTATCATGCTCTGGCACTTCTATGGAAGCTTCAACACTTTGGCAGGAGGTTGCGATGCTCACTCAAGTCTAAAGGAGGGAGATCACACTCCGAGTCCTCACACACTGCCGACCTGCGGGGAACAGAAAGTCGAATCCTATGGAACGAAGCATCGACGACGTCGTCGAAACCGTGCGGAAGGCGAAGGAACGCCAGAAGAAATGCACGCTGCTGATCGGTGCGGGTTGTTCCGTCAAAGCGAACGTCCCGTTGGCATCGGGTTTCGTGAAGCTCATCGAGCAGGAGTGGCCAGCGGCATACAAGCGAGCGGACAATCCGAAGGGATACCCGCAATGCATGGCGCAACTAGCACCCACCGAGCGACGCGACCTGATCGCCAAGTACGTCGATGAAGCCAAGATCAATTGGGCGCACATCGCGATCGCGCAACTCATCAAGCACGGTTATGTCGACCGCGTGCTGACCACCAATTTTGATCCGCTCGTTGTCCGTGCCTGTGCCTTAATCGGTACGTTCCCGGCCGTCTACGACTTCGCCGCTTCCCAGGTGTTGAAGCCCGCTGACATTCCCGGCGAAGCCGTTTTCTATTTGCATGGCCAGCGCACCGGCTTTGCGCTCATGAATACCAAGGAAGAATGTGCGGCGCATTCCCAACTGCTGGAGCCGCTGTTTCGAGACGCCGGCCAAGGCAGGACTTGGGTGGTCGTGGGCTACAGCGGCGAGAACGATCCCGTTTTCGATCACTTGGCCAACGTGCCGACTTTCGACAACAACCTGTACTGGGTGGGTTACAAGGATAGCGAGCCGGCCCTGCACGTCCGCGACAAACTGATCACCAATGGCAAGTACGCCTTTTATGTGAGAGGTTTCGACGCGGACGATTTCTTCGTCAAGTTGACCCAGGAACTGGGCAGCTTCCCGCCGCACTTTGTCAACCAGCCGTTCACGCACCTCGATGGGCAGTTCGACCTGCTCGTTCCGTACAAGGATCCGAATCAAGATGAATCGAGCGACGTGACGGACAAGGCGCGCACCCTGATTCGGCAAGCGATCAGTGAGTACGAAGGAGCAAAGAAGCCCCGGAAGGGAAGCCGGTCGACCAGGAAACCAAGGAAAGAACCATCGTTGGTCCTTCAGGTCATGCAGGACTTCATGGCCGGCGATTATGACAAGGTCATCGCTCAGCTTCCCGCCGGTGGCACGCCTATCCCAGAGGAATTGGTTGATGCTCTGTCGTGGGCCCATATCGCACAGGCTAACGCACTTTACGAGCAAGCGCAGACGAAGTCGGGCGCGGAGGCGGACCGGCTGTTTGACTTGGCGGCGGAGAAGTACGAGGTGGCGCTGAAGATCAAGCCGGACAAGCACGAGGCCCTGAACAACTGGGGCAACGCACTCT
>JAWXBP010000117.1 GCA_034440135.1 Planctomycetia bacterium | reverse complement strand
CAGAAAAAAGGGCGCGTAGCTCAATTGGTTAGAGTACCGGACTGTCGATCCGGAAGTTGCGGGTTCGAGTCCCGTCGCGCTCGCTCAACGAAAGCCCTCATAATCCTTGTGGTTACGAGGGTTTTCGCACGTTTTGGGGCATCGAACCGGTCGCCCAAAGCGCCCCTAAAGTGGTGCGCATGGTCGCTGAGATAGCGCTTGGTGCGCACTACTTTGCGCCCCACAACATTTCCCGACCCCTATCCCTACGGCGAGCGGTTCTCCCGGATCAACGGCCGTGTTCCCGGCTCGCCGGGCGGTGTCGGCGGCGCGGGTAGGTCGAATATCCGGGCGTCGAGGGTGTGACTGCTAAGCCATGCTGCATCCCTGATCTCAATCGCCCCGCTGGCGGGTTCCATGACTCTGATGCCTGTCCCATCATCGCCACCGTAGCGCACAACATGCAAACCGCCACTAGCCTCCCTCGTGAACAGCAGAACGAACTTACCAGCATCAACTTCCGCTTGAAGTTTCGCCGTGCCAACTTGTGAAGTCACCTTCACCGGCTTACCGACAACCTTCTCCAAGAGAAGTTCAAGATGGTCGGGAACCCAGATGGTTCCGTTCGACTCGATAGTCGCCACTCCGCGCCTAATGATCTCGGCCTCATCAAGCCGCTCGGACGGCCATGCGTCGGCGAAGACCGATTCAAGACAGGCAATGCAGCAAGACTGCTCCGATGTCTGATTAACGGGCGTCATGCAGCCTCCACGAAATCTCTCGACCAGCCGAGCAACTCTCCCTTATTCGAAAGCACTGACTCAGCAACAAGCTCGCGCAGTTCGAACAAGAATTCGTTCGTGTCCGGCCCCGGCATTTCGTTGGGGACAGGTGCGGCGGATTCGTACAGCCCCATGATGTCCCTTGCACGGACGCGGGTCGAGCCGGTCCCTCGATGCTCGTATGCCTCATTCCAGCCGCTGATACGCTCTTCAAGCACGCGCTTCGTGGACAATTCGTGTAGGCGTCGAAAGACCTCCTGACGAATAGCATCAATTGCTTGAGCCTTCTCGGCATCTTTGTTTTCCGGGGGCGGCGACGGGTTCCATTTCAGCGGCTCGGAGAGGAATGAACTGATCTGTGCTTGTAGCAGACGGATCAGGTCCGCGACGGGCCGCAGCGAGTCGTACTCATCAACCTTGAAAACGCCCAGACGGCGGGTCAGCGCCTTGATTCGCGTCCAATGTTCCGGGGCCACGCCTGATCTCGACCCCATGCCGAGCAACCCCTTCCAACGGTCGTGAAACTCCTGCGTGGCGCGTTGGATCGCCAGCACGAGGTTCGCCACGTCGTAGATGGGATGGTACTGAGGCGCGGGGGGCGAAATGATCGAACTTTCGAACATCTTCAGCATTCGCTCGAACTGGTCCTTCGTCAGCTTTCCGCCACCTCTCAACGGCTGGTGAATCTTCGCGAGAAACGCCAGCCGCTCGGGAATCAGGCGCTTCAGTGCCTGCTCTGCCTCACGCCCTGACTGCTTTCCAATCGCTTGCGCCGCGTTGTAGAATGATCCGACGACGTGGTCCTTCTTCGCCTCAACGCCCATCAAGTTGTCGCCTTTCACCTCGTCGAAGTGTGTGAAGCAGACGACAAGTTTGCCCTCGTGACCGCTTGACACTACGGTGGACAGCACCGCCACCGCCGCAGCTTGCATTGGCTGCGCTGCGTTGTCCACGAGCACGATTACGTCGGCACTTTGAAAACGACGGGTAATTCCGGTCGAAATGGAGGACGTGGAGTCTGCCGTGTGGCCGATGCCCTGAGCATCCATGAGCACGAGCTTTGGAACCTCTCCATCGCTCCACTGCGGGCTGAACGGTCCGGCTACGCGGATGCCGTCAACGATGGGCGTCAACAGTCGGCCGAAGTTCGGCGCGAAGTTGCTTGAGAAGCGGTTGACTGCACGGATGAATTCTGAGCGGTTCGCATGATTCGTTTCGTAAGTCCAGACTTCCGGCCACTTTTCGCGGCCACGTCGAAGCTCACCCTCGGTCACGTAGTCGAATCGGGATTCAACCTCGTCGAGCACCGCGTCCACTACTTGGTGAAAGTTCTCCTTCTGAAGAAGTTGCTCTTCGACCAACTCCTGCAGCACATCGCGGTCCTGCTTGGTGGTCTTAGACAGATCGATTTGGAAATCCCGCGCTGCCGCCTCGAAATCGCTTCTCGATGCTTGCGCCAACTCGGCGATATCGCTAAGGAACCCGCGCAGCGTTTCGGCGTTCTCATGCCTTTCGGAGTCGGTCACCTCGGCTTCACCCGCGATCTCGCTTTCACTTTCGTCCTCGTCGAAGAGTCCCTCGCCATTCTCTCGCTGTGGGTTGATGCTTCCGAGGATGTAACTCAGGCGAAATCGCTGCTCGCCATGTTCCATGAATCGTCGTGCGACTTCAGACGAGGGGCTACCGTCGAGTAGCGCAGTTACCGCTGCGATCACACTCTCCATGATGTATTGCCGGACCTGATTGCGGGGAATGAACGAAACGACCGCTTTGAAATCGCCCTCGGTCATGACGATCTCGATGTCGGCAATGGTCGTCTTCGCTGCCGAGGTAGACGGGAAGCGTTCAGTCGCCGGGTCTGTCCCGAGGAACTGCCGCACGACCGTCGTCTTTCCCGCGCCCGTTGTCCCGACAAACTGGACTCTCGCGAATCCGTCATCGCTCGTCGGTAGGGGGAGCACCCGTTCGCGCTCGGCCCAGCCGTCCTGACGGTCGGGTTCGAGGTGGTCGTAGAATGCCGCGACCACGTTGGGATTGTAGGATGCCTCGGCTTTCGACTTCGCCGCGAGGGACCAATACTCCGCATCGCCGAGGACTCTGTTCAATTGATCAACGAGTCGCTGCGCTTCAGCGTCATCCCGTGTCCCCAACCCTCGCCGAACGCGCAACTTCTGTTTCCCGTCTGCCGCCTTCGCGACCGGATGTCTGAAGATCACGCACCAGCCGGATCGCCCCTTGCTCAACGTAGCTCTTAGTTCTGCCATAGTTCTTACTCCTTGTTGTTCCAGCGTTGTTCCGGAATAATAACTCGGCTATGGGCGATTGCAAGAGAAAAATCGGAACAACGTCGGCACAACGTCCTAAATCGAAGTTAAGTACATAAAAACGATGAACTTATGTCATAGCCAATGTTTCGTACGGGTGGATGTGACGGGCACTGCCAGCAGCGGAACGGCTGCGCTGAAGCACGGTTGGCCCGAGCACGATAATCATCACTCAACGGGCCTTGCATGCTAGTGCTGCCGGAACCAGCGTAGGACCCTCATCCAGCCATCCGAAATCCTCAATCCGCATGTTCCGACTGTAGTTACTGACCATCCGGAGGTCGGACAGCCGAGCCAACAGTTGCACGCGCTTTGGTTTCAGGCCGTAGACATCGAGCCACCACGTGATTGCCGTCGAGCGAAAGGTGTGAAAGTCGCGAACTTCGCCGCCCGGCAATTTCAGGGGAACACCCGCGCCCGCCAGATCAAGTCGCAGCATGTCCATAACCGCGCCGCGCGTCGCCGGAAACGGAAAGATCGGATCGTCCGGTTCCAGCTTTGCGACGTGCCGCTTGAGAAGCATAGCGAGTTCGACCCCGATTGGCAGTTCGCCCTTCCGCTTGTTCTTTGCGTCACGGGCTTTCAGTGCAACCACGGCGGGCTTCTCATCAAAGTACAAGTTGTACACGCGAAGACGCCTGAGTTCCTTCTGCCGGTAGGCGGTGTTGACGGCGGTCAAGTAGATCAGCTTGCGATCCTGTGCCGTCCATCGGGATCGCTGACAGTTGTAGGTCTCGAACGAATCGAGGTACGCCATCAGACTGCGGAACTCCTTAACGGTCAGCGGCTGGCGCTCGTATTCGATGTCAGCAGTCGGACTGGGCAAAGGCATGTCCGCGAGCGGGTCGGCCAGTTTCAACTTTTTCGAGAGCCAGCAGGTAAAATCTTTGATCGCGATGCCGTAGCTCCGACGGGTCGTCATCGAAATCGGTTTCTTGACCTTACGAGATTCGATCTTGAACCCGTTGATCTTCTCGGTCACTGTGTCCGGATCGAAACCCCTGAAATCGACCGCGCCGACTGCTCTCACAACCCGCTCCGCTTTGCCCGCCTGCTGATCGGCATGATCGCTGCCGTTGTTGTTCCGGCCACGGACGACCTCGCGCCACAAGCGCACCAATTCATCCATTCCTTTGCTGCGTTCGATTTGTGCCGAGGGAATGAGGCCGAGTTCGCTAAGCCGAGCCGCGAATTCGGACTGAAGGTTGGCGATCCACGTTGAAAGGATGGCCGGGGGCGGGTCGCCTGCTGCCTTTGCCTTGACGAGCATCTCAATGCGCTCGCCGATGGCGCGTGCGGCAGGTTCCTTGCGATCACCAGGAACCCTGACGATCTTGCCGTCGTGGTTGCGGAAGCGGATGTCCCACTTCAGCTTTCGACCTGTTGGTTCCACGAGGTGCATAAGGACTACCGACCCCCGCGCGAGTTGCGGCGGATGAACGAATCGAGATCAATTTGCTGAATACGAATGACCGTGCGCCTGCCGGACTTGATGAAGGCACGTGGGCCTTCACCATCACGAATCCACCGAGCGAGAGTCGCGTGATGCACGCCGACGTGTTTTGCTGCTTCGCGCAGACTTAGTGCCTTCATTCTTACTACGCTTCGCGGGCTTAGCTGTGGTAACTAGTACTACAGTAGCGCATCGTATTTTCGTCTCGCGTAGTGGCATCGCTTTGCGATGGCCTGGTGTTCGCGTCGCCAGGTAGACCACAGCATGGTT
>JAWXBP010000116.1 GCA_034440135.1 Planctomycetia bacterium | reverse complement strand
GAAATGATGAATGATGAATGATGAATTGCATTCGCGTTTCTCATTCATCATTCTGCATTCATCATTCATCATTTGCCGCCAAAACAGATTCGGTTCATCGCCTGAACTATCGCACATTCGAGAACGTCCATGTCCATCCCGCTCAAAGTTCCCGCCGTCGGCGAATCGATCACCGAGGTTCAGATCGGCCAATGGTTCAAGCAACCTGGGCAGGCGGTTCGCAAGGACGAGGTGTTGGCGGAAATTGAATCCGACAAGGCCACCGTCGAACTCGTAGCGCCGGAAGCCGGCGTGCTGGAACAGGTGCTGCGCAAGCAGGGCGAAATCGCGAAGGTCGGCGAAGTCATCGGGCAACTCGCGCCTCAGGGCGCGACGACGGCGTCCGAGCCCGCTCAGCCTGCGCCGGAACCGGCGGCAACTCCATCTGCGCCCACGAATGGACCCGCGGCGGCGTCACAGCGCTCGCCCGCGGCGGAAACCACGCACGTGATGCCTTCAGCGCGGCGAGCTTTGGCGGAACAGGGAATCCCCGCCGAGCGCGTCCCGGCCAGCGGCCCCGGCGGACGGTTATTGAAGGAAGACGTCGATCGCTACGCGGCCGCCGAACGGGAGATCGCGCCGGCTGTGCAATCGGCCGCGATGGCCACGGTGCCGTCGCCGACTTCGACGCAAGTGTTTGTGCAGACGGTTGGCTTACCGTCGGACGATCGCGGCGAAGAGATTGTGCCGATGAGCCCGTTGCGGCAGCGCGTCGCGCAACGGCTCGTGGAAGCGCAGCAGGCCGCGGCGCTGCTCACCACGTTCAACGAAGTCGACATGTCCGCCGTGATGGCACTCCGCAAGACGCACCAGGAATCGTTTCAGAAGAAACACGGCGTGAAGGTGGGCTTCATGTCGTTCTTCATTAAGGCGACCATCGAAGCGCTCAAGAGCACGCCGCAGTTGAACGCGGAGATTCGCGGGACGACGATCGCCTACCGCAACTATTACGACATCGGCGTCGCCGTCAGCGGCGGCAAGGGACTCGTCGTGCCGATCCTCCGCAACGTCGAACGGATGAGCTTCGCCGAGATCGAATTGGCGATCGCCGATTTCGGCGCGCGCGCCCGCGAGAACAAAATCGGCCTGGCCGAACTACAAGGAGGCACGTTCACCATTTCCAACGGCGGCGTGTTCGGCTCGATGCTCTCGACCCCGATCGTCAACCCGCCGCAAAGCGGCATCCTCGGCCTGCACGCCATCCAGGACCGCCCGGTCGCCCGCGACGGCCAGGTGGTAATCCGCCCGATGATGTACCTCGCGCTCACCTACGACCACCGCATCGTCGACGGCCGTGAAGCGGTGACGTTCTTGAAGCAGATCAAGGAATTGGTCGAAGAGCCGTCGCGAATTCTGTTGGAGCTGTGAGAGTACGCCATGCGGAGTGTAGCTCGCCTCGCTCCAGCTACTCCACCTACTTGCTTGCTACTTCACCTACTCCGCCTACCACTGCCCACCCACCGCCCCTTTCGCAACTTTCGTCGTTATCCGCTATCATGCCGCTCATGAGCGTCGCCAAAGATGCCCCGGTGCGGGCGCTGATTATCGATAACGACGAAGCCCATGCGCAAGTCGTCGCCGAAAGCCTGGAGCGCATCGGCTACGAATGCACCGTGGCGACGTCGGGCAGCGCCGGCGCGGCGAAGATCGAGAATGACGTCTTCGATCTCGTCATCACCGACCTGATGATGAACGACATCGGCGGGCTGGAAATTCTCGAACAGGCGAAGCGGGAATTGCCGGAGGCCGAGGTGATTCTCGTCACCGGGCATGGGACCGTTCCGTCAGCCGTGCAGGCGATTCAAAAAGGGGCGTTCAATTACCTGCTCAAACCGCTCGACCTGGCCCAACTCCGCGCGGTGTCCGAACGGGCGGTCGAGAGCGGCCGACTACGGCGCACCAACCTGGAATTGAATCGCCGGCTCGATGAAAAGTTCGGTTTCGAGGGGGTGGTCGGTTCCAGCACGGCGATGAACCAGGTGATCGATCGGCTGAAGCGCGTCGCGCCGACCAACGCCAGCGTACTGATCCAAGGCGAGACCGGCACCGGCAAAGAACTCGTCGCCCAGGCAATTCACCAAAACAGCCCCCGTAAGACCAAACACTTCGTCGCGCTGAATTGCGCGGCGCTGAGCGAAACGATCCTCGAAGGAGAACTGTTCGGCAGCATCCCGGGCGCCTTCACCGACGCGCGCGATCGCGTCGGCAAGTTCGAATACTCCCACGGCGGTACGCTGTTTCTGGACGAAGTCGGCGATATGCCGCTGGCCACGCAGATCAAATTGCTGCGCGTGTTGGAAAGCGGGGAGATCACGCGCCTTGGCGCCAACGAATCCGTGAAGGTGAACGTGCGGATTCTCTCCGCCACGAATCGCAACCTGGAAGACGCCATAGCCGCCGGCACGTTTCGCGAAGACCTGTACCATCGCTTGAAGGTCGTGACCGTGGTGCTGCCGCGACTGATCGATCGTCGCGAAGATATTCCGCTGCTGATCGATCACTTCATCCGCTTCTTTGCCAAGCGGCACGAAAAACAGATTCGCGCCATGTCGACGGCCGCGCGCCGCCGGCTGATGGCCTTTCACTGGCCTGGCAATGTCAGGCAGTTACGCAACGTGATCGAAAGCATGGTGGTCGTCGATGGCGACGGCACGCTGGATCTCGATGACCTGCCGAGTGAGTTGGCCGAGCCGACCGACGCCGCTGCCGAATCCGCGCTGCCCGTCACTTCGCAGAGTTTCGCCTCGATGGTCGGCAAGTCGCTCGAAGAGATCGAACTGGCCTTTATCGCCGAAACCCTCAAAGCCACCGCCGGCAACCGCGAAGAAGCCGCCCGCATGCTCGGCATCGGCGAGCGCACGCTCTACCGCAAGATCAAAGACTTCGGGCTCTAAATGTGGGAAGAGTTTGAAGTTTTCAGTGTTCAGTTTTCAGTGAAGGCGTCTTGCCCGGATACTGAAAACTGAACACTGAAAACCTCAAACTCTTCCGCGATCAACTCAGCAGCCCCTCGTCCCGGAACACCGCCTCCTGCGCATCGTCGATCGTCGGTTCGGGTCGCGGGCGCGGGTCGATCCAGGGCATCAACGCCAAACCTCCCGCGAAGCCGCCGACATGCGCCCACCAGGCGACGCCGCCGGCGATGTCGCTCTTAGCGCTGATGTACTGGTACACGAACCAGCCGCCAAGAAACAGGATCGCCGGGAGATCGATCACGGTGAAGAACACGATGATCCAGACGATGGTGTGAATCCGCGCCCAGGGATAAGTGATCGCATAGCCGCCCAGCAGCGCCGCAATAGCGCCGCTCGCGCCGACCATCGGCACCATGCTCGTGGGATCGTCGAGCCATTGCACGCCTGCCGCCATCAATCCGCCGACCAGATAGAACAGCACGTAGCGCAGGCTGCCCAGGCGGTCTTCGATGTTGCCGCCGAAGAGAAACAGGAACCACATGTTGCCGAGCAGATGCCCCCAGCCGCCGTGCATGAACATCGAGGCGAAGATGCTGGAAATCACTTCGTAGCGATCAGGCGGCAACTTGAGCGGTATTTGCGCGATCGCTGGCCGTCCATTTTGCAGCCCCTGGACGGTGACCAACACCTCAATCGCGTCGCCATCCGGCATCTTCGATAGCCGTGCCGGCACGAAGGCATGCTGATAAAGAAACACCTGCTGCGGCAACGGCGCCAGCTGCGAGAACCACAGGAACGAGAGCACGTTGCAGGCGATCAGGGCATACGTGACGAAGGGCGCGCGTTCGCGCGGTACGTCGTCACGAAAAGGGAACAGCATGCATCACCCAACTTGCGGCGCATGAGTGACGCTGCGCGCCGCCGCGATCAGATCTTCGGAGAGTGGAATTCCCTTGATCTTTCCCTCGCAGACGAGGTTCTGATCGACAAAGCATTGAAAGCGCGCCACGATCATCGCGCCGCGGCGGACCTTGAGTAGCTGCGCGATGATCACCAGCCGGTCCCCCGGCTTCACCATGCCGCGGAAACGAACTTCTTCCAAGCCGCCGAAGCCGACCATGCTGGAACCCAGCAGGTCGTGCTTTTGCGAATAATAGCTGGCCATCTGCGCGGCCGCTTCGCACATCACCACGCCCGGCATCAGCGGCATCCCGGGCATATGGCCGCGAATCCAGAATTCGTTCGCGCTGAGATCCTTATAGCCGACGCAGATATTCCGTTCCGCGTCCTCGTAGCAGATGGCCGTCAACTGCTCCATTTCGAAGCGTTGCGGATTGTAATGGCGAATCTCCTCGAGGCTCGCGATCACGCGGCCGAGGTCATATTCCGCGAACTCGATGATGAGGTCTTTAATCGCCACGCCATGCTCCTTGTGCCCCGCCTCGGCCGGAAACATCCACCGCCGGATTCTACTCAGCCGCGCCGGTCACCCGCAACGTCGCGCAAACCGCGCACGAACGAGGAACCATCCCTACGAGCAAGACGACGCCCGATCACCGATACGGACCAGGAGGGCTGCCCGCAACGACCCTAAAGGCCGAAGTCGAATCGACGCAAACGCCACCACTTGGCACGGAATCGCCTAGGTGCGCACCATCTGCCGCTTTTGCTTCCGGGCTTTGCTATTCGCCGGGCGCTTGCCGTGATTGGCCTTCTTCGCTTTGCGATGCGGTTTCGCCATCGTGAGGACTCCTCAGAACATCCAGTGCGGACATGCAAATTGTTGGTATAGCCCCTCAGAGTAGCAGGCCGCCGCCAACGCGGGAAGGGGATTGCTGTTCAGCGAGGCGGCCCCGCGAACCGCTGCCGCGGAGAGAACGCAAATGGGCAACAAGTTCGAGTAGCCGCCCCGGCGTCAGAAAGTCGCGTCCTGACTAACCTTGCTCAGCGATGGCAAACTGGCGTTTCCCGCCGGCGGCCGCCGCCTGGAGCTTGGCGAACAGCTCGTTCGGCTGGATCGGTTTGTTGACGAAGCCGTCCATGCCGGCGTTCAGGCAGCGGTCGCGGACGCCCGGAATGGAGTGGGACGTCATCGCCAGGATCGGTACGTGCAGGCCGCTCCCCTCCTCTTCCCGGCGGATGGCCATCGTGGCTTCCAGGCCGTCCATGCCCGGCATCTCGAGGTCCATCAGCACCACGTCGAACGATTCCTGACGGCAGGCCTCGACGGCTTCGCCGCCATTCTCGGCGGTGGTGACGCGGTGCCCCTTCAGTTCCAGCAGACCGACGGCTACTTCGCGGTTGACCGGGCTGTCATCGGCCAGTAAGACGTGGAGCGAGCGGTCGGTTGTCGCGGCCGCGCGCGTCGACGTGTCCGACGTTCCCGCTCGGCGGAAACGGCGGATCGCGGCGGCGATATCGCTGTACTTGGCCGGCTTTGTGAGCACCACGCCGTGCGCCAGTTCTGACGAGGAGTCGGCTGCCAGCATCGGGCTGTCGCAGGGCGCCAGCATGACGACTGGTAAGTCGACCAAGTCCGGCGTCGAACGGATGAGTTCCAGGATGGCGGGGCCGTCGTCATCGGCTAAGCCCGCGTCGATGACGGCGACTTCGAACGGATGGTCTGTCGTGGAGGCCCGGAGTAACTCCGCAAAACCTTCGCTCGCGGAACTTGCAGCGCTGACCACAGCGCCTAGGGCGCTCAGTGATTCACTGGTCCAAGTGCGGGCCACGGCATGATCGTCGATCACCAATACCCTCGCGTCATTCAACGGCGAGGAGTGGTCGCCCAATTCCGCGGATTCTGTATCGTTGGTCAACTCGACGACGAAATGAAACGCGCTGCCGCGCCCTGATTCGCTTTCGACCCAGATGCGCCCGCTCATCATCTGCACGAGCTGTGAAGAGATTGCCAAACCCAGGCCGGTGCCGCCATAGCGCCGCGTCGTCGAGCTATCGGCCTGCTTGAACGATTCGAAGATTACGTCTTGTTTGTCGAGCGGAATGCCGATGCCGGTGTCTTGCACGACGAAGTGGAGTCGCACGCCCGATTTGGCGCGTTTCTCCAGACTGACATCGATCGAGATCATGCCCTTTTCGGTGAACTTGACGGCGTTGCCCACCAGGTTGTCGACGATCTGCCGCAGCCGCGTGGGGTCGCCGCAGACCCTCGCCGGCACCTCCGACTGGACGCGATAGGTCAATTCCAGCGGTTTGCCGGCGATGCAGCGCGAGCGCACGACCAGGGCGTCGCCGACGACGTCGCGGACGTCGAACGGGACCACTTCCATTTCCAGCTTGCCGGCCTCGATCTTGGAGATGTCCAACAAGTCGTTCAGCAACCGGAGCAGCGAATCGGCCGATTGTCGCACCACGCCCAGGTAGTTGTGCTGTTGCGGATTCAATGAGGTACGCAAAGCCAGCTCGGTCATCCCGATGATGCCGTTCATCGGCGTGCGGATTTCGTGGCTGACCATCGCCAGGAACTTGCTTTTCGCTTCGTTGGCAGCCTCGGCCGTTTCCTTTGCGGACCGCAATTGCTCTTCCGCCTGACGTAGCTCCGCGGCGATTTTCTCCAGTTTGCGGTTGGAGCGAGATAATTGCTGTGACCGGGCTTCGACGGCGGCGGTTCGTTCGGCGACGCGCAGTTCCAAGGTTTCGTTGAGCTGTTGCAATTGCTGAAAGCCGTCGGCGTTTTCGAGCGCGGCGCCGGTGATCGTGGCAATAAAGTCCGCCAAGCGCAATTCGTTCTCGCCGAACAAATCCCGGACTTGCTGATGCGCCACGTAGAGGCAGGCCGCGACCTCGCCGCGGACGTAAATCGGCGCGCATAAACTGGAGGCCTCGACATGCTCCACGCCAAAGTCCGCGGCGGATTCGTCCAGCGTCAACGCGCGCCCTTTGCGCAGCGCTTCGTCCACGAGCTTCAAGTTCGGCGTCAGCTCGCAGTCGCCGCTGAGCGGCGTGGAATGCAATCGGCCGTGTTCCCGCATGGGCCGAAGCACCAGGCACCGTTCGCCACGTAAGAGGCGAATGGCCGCGCGATGCGCTTCTTCGACGATCGTTTCCGTCGAGAGCGCGGAAGCGATCTTACGGCCGTCTTCCAGTACCGTGTCGAATCGATCGATCAGCGACAGCGTCGTTACCTCGGACGGCGTATCCGCGTCCGCGCGATTGCCCTGCGCGCGTAGCTCGAAGGAGCGAAGCTCCGCTTCCGCGTGAACGAATTCTTCTTGCGCGTCGCGCCAGCCCAGTTCCAGTCCAACGCGTGCCCGCAGATGCAAAGTTTGAGCGTACTCGAATTCCGCGCGCTGCCGCCGGGCGATACTGAGGCTGCGATTGAACAACGACCTTGCGCGCCACGACTTACCTTGCATCGCGGCGACCGCGGCGGCCTCGCGCAGCGCGTGTGGCAAATCGTTGCGGAACCGGCGGGCGGTCCACAGTGCTTTGCGCGCCGCTTTCGCGGCCAATCGCAACGCCTTGCGCCGCTGGCGGGGCGTCAGGCCCTGGCGCCGTTCGGCGATCAGCCGGCGCGCGGTCGCCAACCAGGCCAGGTTCGGCGTGGTGTAGGGATTCTGCACCGCCGCCTCACGGGCAATCCGTAGCGCCGTTTCGAACGTCTGCACAGCGCCGTCCAGATCGTTGGCGCCGATCTGCCGCACGCCTTCGGCGAGCATCAACTGTGCGTTGCCTTGCGCGTCGTGACGCGCGCGGGCCAATTCGCGCGCGACGATGTCTTCGGGCAAACGACCTTGCGTCGCCCGCGACCAGACATCGAGACTGATGGCGGCGGCTTGTTCATCCCCGAGACGCACGCCGGATTCGTGATTCTTTCGCGCCTGATCGATGGCCTCGTCCAATCGACCCAATCGAAACAGCGCCGCTGCGACCTGATAGCGGGCGATATGCACTTCCCAGTAATCGCCGGTTCGTTCCAGGAGGCGCACGCCTTCCAGGCCGCGTTCCACGCTTTCGACGTAGTCGCCCGCGCAGAAGTGTACGACGCCGTGGTAACTGAGTGACTGCCCTTGGCCCCAAACGTCGTCCAAGTCGCGACGGATTTGCAGCGACTTCTGCACGTACTTCAAGCCGCGCCCGTTCCAGGGGATCAGGCTCATCGCCGGCGCGTGTTCGGAGTACGACTGGGCGAGCTCCAACGTCGGCGCATAGCGCTCACCCAGGTTCATACCGCGAATATGCGTCCACAGGACGTGAACCTTGCTCCGCACAAACCAGTAGCCGTGGGCCAGCTTGCTATGTAGTCGCCAGGTGAGCAACTCTTCTTTGCTCGGCGGTTCCTTCCTCCGACCGACTGCCAGTCTGGGGAACAAGCTATGCATCGTTTGGATGCAAGTTTCCCACACGAGCAACGAAGCAAACGTGACGAAGCGGGTCGGCACACGGCGTTTGAGTAAGCGCAGCGCTTGTTCGAACGACGTCGTGGCGGATTCCATGTCGCCGCGTTTGAAGGCCAGCTCGCCGAGCTTGCCGAGAATCTGCGCCCGCGAGAACGCGCCCTCAGCCAACTCGGCCGCGCCGCGCAGCAGTTGCGCCGCGGCGTCGTAACGGCCGCGCAACATCAGCACGTCGCCCAGCCCTTCGGCGATGCGATATTGCGTACTGGAATCCGCCTGCGATGCGCCTCGCTGGGCGATGCGATACTGCTGTTCGGCGACTTCGAGCGAGTGCTGCTGGCGTGCTAGCTCCGCGGCTTCGAGCGCGTAGCCGAGGGCCAAATAGCTCTCGCCGGCGGCGTCGAAGTGATAGGCCAAATCAAACGCATTGCCGCGCAGATGCTTGCGCAGGTGCAACGCCGCGCGGTAGTGCAGATGACGGCGCTCTTCAGCGGTCAGTCGCTCTAACAGTGCCGTGCGGATCTTATCGTGGACGAAGACACCGCGTCCGCCGTCCGGACGCAACCAGATCAAACAGCGGCGCCGCGCTATGTCGAGCGTTGAAATTGCTTCCGTCGCGGGATGCGCGGCAAGTTGGACCGCGATTTCCAAGTCGAACTCTTTGCCGAGCACCGCGCCGACGGTCAGCAAGTCGATTGCGTGGCGCGGCAGCAAATCCAACCGTCGGGCCAAGAACGACGCCGCGTGGCGCGACGATTGCAAATCCGCGATCGCCAACGGTTCGACGCGCCAGACGCCGCCCATGGTTTCGAGGGCGCCGGATTCGACCAAGCCGCGCAACACCGCGGAAGCCATAAACGGACTGCCGCCGGAGAGGCGTTCGACGACCTCGAAGACCTGTTCCGGCACCTGGCCGGCCATCGTCTCGACGAGTCGGCGGACGTCGGTCGCGGTCAATCGCTCCAGGCTGACGTGCGCCGTCGGTCGCAGTTGCCGCAACGCATGCCGTTCGTCCACTTCCTCGGTCCGATACGCCACGACCAGCATCGAGTGGCGCTTGACCGTAGATTCATCCGCCCGCCGGTTCGCCCAGTGCGCGATGAGCTTAACGGCTTGTTCGTCGGCCCACTGGCAGTCGTCGAGAATGATCAGCACCGGCCGATCCGGTTGGCCGAGCGCATCCAGGAATTGTGAGATCGCCTGGATGCTGCGGGCTTCACCGAACGCTTCGGGCCCCAATGTCTGGCGCGACTTCCAGCCCAGCGCGTTAGCGAGCCGTGGCAAGGCGGAGCACAGGGCGTCTTGATGTTCGCCCAGTCGTTCGCGAATCGGCTCGAGAACCGTGGAATCGACGACCAATTCGCCAATGATCTGCTCGACGACTCCTTCCAGCAACTGGAATGGGTGCTGGCCGATGTCACTGGAACCCTGTCCGCGCAAGACGCGCACGCCGCGGCGCGCGGCGCGTTGCGCCAATTCATCGAGCAAGCGCGTCTTGCCGCCGCCCGATTCGCATTCCACGACCGCGAGCGCCGCGCAACCGACGCTGGCCTGCAGCATCTGATGGTCGAGCTGCGCCAACTCCATAGTGCGGCCGACGAACGACGGTTCCGTCACCGTGCAACGCTGATCGCACTGCCCAATTACGATGTCCGGTTCGTGTTCCCCGCGTCGGCAGGCCTCTTCGATTTGTTCGATGTCCCGCAAGACTGCCAGCGCGGATTGATAACGATCGCGCGGATCTTTCCGCAGCAATCGCTGAATCACCTCGTCGAGCGCCCGGGGCGCCGGCAACCCCATGCTGCGCAAGTCAGGCACGCGTGACGTCATGTGCTGCAAGAGCACCGCGCCTACCGTGTCGCTTTGGAACGGAGGCCGGCCCGCGAGGCACTCGAAGAGCAGGATGCCGAGTGCGTAGAGGTCGGCGGCTTCGCTCACATCATAGTCGAGCGAGCCGGCTTGTTCAGGCGAGAGATAGCGCGCCGCCAAAGCCGCGGAACGCGAGCTTTCCTGCGGGTCGCGCAACGAGGCCACGAAGCCAAAATCCACCAGGCTCGCGTCATCCACTTCGCCGCGCAACACGACGCTGGTCGGCTTCAAGTTGCGATGCAAGATGCCGCAGGCGTGCAACTCCACGAGTCCCGTCGTCACGGCGCGCGCCAGGCGCAGCGTTTCCGCGACGGAGAGCGGCCCCTCGGAAAGCCGTTGCAGCAGCGTGGAACCACGCACATAAGCGCGGACCCAATACCAGCGCGGCCCATCAGCGAAAAACTCGTGAAACTGCGCGAGCCAGGGGCTATCCAAGCGGCTTAGCAACGTCGCTTCGTGGGCAAGCCGCATCTCGACGGCCGGTGTAACGAGCTCGTTCGACAGCCGATGCAACACCACGCGTTTGCGCTGCCGTGGATCGTCCGCCAGAAAACAGGCGTGGCCGCGCCGATCGGAGAGCGTCTGCTCGATCGAATAGCGCGAAGCCACCCAGACCTGCGTGGCGGAGTCTCCGCCAGCGCCGTCCGGTTCGTCGCGGCTATCGCTCGTATTTGGCATGGCGCTCAGCGAGGAACAAAGACGGCGAGCCGCAACCCTATGCCGCGCCGCACTATCGCTGCGCGCATCTGCCGACCCCGGAGCAAGTTTAGGTTCATGCTCTCAGTGCGGCGCAGACTCGCCCCGCCACGGCGGGGGCGCGACGATGATCGTTCAAACTGAATCGCCCAATCATTCCGAATCTAAGCATCGCGCCAATTGCGCGGGCAGTCGACGATTCTGTTGTGGCACGGTCTCCCGACCGTACCACTGCGGGCGATATCAAGAATTGGAGACCTTCGGTCCATCCAGCGGCACGGTCGGGAGACCGTGCCACAACCACGGAACCCCCTCCGTGCCTCCGTGGTGAATCCCCGCGCTACACCTTCGCCATGCCCACGCCATTGTCGCTGGAATCCTGCCATTCGCGCAAGGCGTCGGCTTCCTGCTCCGCGGCGTCGCAGAACTGCGATTTGATATCAAGGATCTGGTCTTCAATCGCCAGGAAGGCGTCCACCATATATGGATCGAAGTGCGAGCCGCGTCCTTCGACGATGATGGATTTCGCGACGTCGTGGCTATAGGCCGGCTTGTAGACGCGCCGTGTCGTCAACGCGTCGTAGACGTCGGCCACGGCGACGATCCGTCCGCAGAGCGGAATCTGTTCGCCGCGCAACCCGCGCGGATAGCCACCGCCGTCGAAGCGTTCGTGATGCGTGAGCGCGATGTCGCGGGCCATCTGCAAGAACTTTGCGCTCGGGTACGCGCTGGCCGCCGCGTCGAGCGTCGCCGCGCCGATCGGCGAGTGTTGCTTCATGATCTCGAATTCCTCGGCCGTCAACCGGCCGGGCTTCAAGAGGATTGCATCCGGAATGCCAACCTTGCCGATGTCGTGCAACGGACTCGTCAGATAGATCATCTGCGCGAAATCGCCGTCGATCGTTCCCCGGTAACGCTCGGTCTTCGAGAGTTGCACCGCGAGCGCATAGCAGTAAGCGCGAATGCGTTCCAAGTGCGCGCCGGTGTCGGGATCGCGGGCTTCGGCGAGTTTCGCCAGGCTGAAGATGACGATATCCCGGCTTTCCAGCGTGAGGATTCGCTCCGCCACGCGCAGTCGTACGTAAAGCTCATACGGATCGAACGGCTTCGTCAGGAATTCGTCCGCGCCGGCATTCAGGCCGTCGACGACGTTTTGCGTGCCGCTCCGCGACGTGAGCAGGATGAAGTAAATGTACCCGCTCGATCCGCGGCGGCGGATTTCGCGGCAGAGTTCCGGGCCTGTCATGTGGGGCATTTCCCAGTCGGACACGACCAACTGAAAGCGTCCGGTGCGCACTTGCTCCAGCGCCTCTTGACCATTGGTCGCGCGCGTGACGTGATAGCCGAATCGCGTCAGCGCATGTTCCAGCAGGTCGAGGGCATCGGGATCGTCGTCAACGGTGAGTACGTGCATCTCAGCCTTTCGCAAATGCGTGTCGCGTAATCCGGCGACTGCGTGAATCAATTCCTGGCGTCGCGACGAAACGTCGCGCTGGCTGCTTGAAAACGGCTCCAGGCCTCCGGCAGCCGGTCATAGACCGATTGCGCTCGCTCAAGGTTCTCCGAGAGCGCGGCGGTTTCCAATTCCGCGGCCAGCCCTGCAAGTTCATCGGCCGCGGCATTGGCACATGCGCCCTTGAAGCGATGGGCCGCCTTCGCGACGGCTTCGGGATCGCCCCCGGTCAACTCCGCCCCGATTACTTGAAACTCGGGCTCAAAACGCGTTTCGAAACTATTCAGTACGCGTTCCACGAGTTGCCGGCTGCCGAGGCAGCGTTCCAACAACTGCGGCACGTCGAACGGTCGATTCGATCCAGCAACGGAACTTCGCGCCGGTCCCAGGCCGTCGAAGATCGTCGGAGAGATGGCCCCCGTCGCGCCCCAGGTGGCCATGCGTGGGGCGCCGGTATCAAATGAATCGTTCATGGGAACCAACCTTGCGAGCACCGAATTATTAAGACGCCCGAGGGTCCGCTGACGCCTGCGGCAAGCCTACACCTCTGGGTGGGCGTGAGCGGATCGCGCAACTCTAGCCCGTGCTGGATATCCAGGCAAAGTATGGACAATCAAGCCGACTGCGGTGCGAACGCAATATCCGGCGCAATCGGAACATTCGTCGCGCCGACGCCCTCCATCCCTTTCATTCCGGCCGTGCTAAAATGCCCGTTGCGACGACCGTGATCGAATTCGAGCCAGGAAAAGGCGTACGACGTGACGGCAAAACTGCTGGATGGCAAGGCTCTCGCGGAGCAGATTCAACAGGAAATCGCCCTGGAAGCGGCGGCGTTTCGCGCACGCACGGGCGTGACGCCCTGTCTGGCCGCCGTGTTGGTCGGCGACGACGCGGCCAGCGACGTCTACGTGCGCAACAAGCGGCGCGACTGTGAACGCGCCGGACTAACCAGCCAGCTGCATCGCTATGATGGCGCGATGACCGAAGCGGAACTGTTGGCGCTCGTCGAGCGACTGAACGCCGACGCCGCGGTGCATGGCATCCTGGTGCAGTTGCCGTTGCCGCGGC
The DNA here is from genome assembly GCA_034440135.1 of Planctomycetia bacterium. Lineage (NCBI taxonomy): Bacteria > Pseudomonadati > Planctomycetota > Planctomycetia > Planctomycetia bacterium. The sequence continues at coordinate 6,108 of JAWXBP010000116.1, read as the reverse complement.
ATATCAACACGTCGCGCGTACTGGAAGCGGTTGATCCCCTCAAGGACGTTGACGCATTTCACCCAGAGAATGTCGGTCGCATCGTACAAGGTCAGCCGCGGTTTCTGCCTTGCACGCCGTATGGGGTGATCGAGCTGTTGCGGCGCAATGACGTGGCGATTGCGGGTGCGCACGCGGTGATCCTGGGGCGCAGCGACATCGTTGGCAAACCGCTGGCGAACATGCTGGTGCAGCGGGGCCTCGACGCCACGGTGACCGTCTGCCATAGCCGCACGCGCAATCTGCCGGAACTGACCCGTCAGGCGGACGTATTGATCGCCGCCATCGGCCAGCCCAAATTCGTCACCGCCGAAATGGTGAAACCCGGCGCTGTGGTCATTGACGTCGGCATCAACCGGACCGACGCGGGACTCGTCGGCGACGTGGATTTTGCGAGCGTGAGCGAAGTCGCATCGCTGATCACGCCCGTCCCCGGCGGAGTGGGTCCACTCACGCGAGCCATGCTACTGAAAAACACGCTCACCGCGGCGGACTTGCAGACCCGCAGGTCGCAAGCAACGGCATAGTCTCCTTTCGCTCCGCGAAAGGGCATTTCCTTTCGCGGAGCGAAAGGAGACTGAGGGGCGCGCGAAAACTGAATTCTGCGTGTGAAAGAGCAACAGCGGCCGACAACCATCCCCCTATCTCAAGCACCGCTCCAGCTCGTCCCGAATTCCCTTCTCGATCTGGCCCTTGAACATCATCGCCGCGAAGGGGATGTCGCCGACGAACTTCGCGGTGGCTTCCTCCACCGTGAGCGAGCCCTTAATCGTGATGCCGAACGTCGTCATCGCGAAGTTGAGCACGTTCTCCTGCCATTCGCCTTCCATCGAGCTGACCTTGTCAGCGTACTTTTGCTTTACGCGCTCCAAGAACGTCTTGAGCTTTTCGAGCGAGGCTTCCTTGCCGTGATTGTGCGGGATATCGAGAGTGATTTTGGGCATGGGAGGGAGGAGGAAAGGAGTAGAGGAGTAAAGGAGATTCTTGTGGGGCGGGCCGCGCTCGATGCGCGACGATGCTATTCTAACGCGCGATGCGGAAAGGAAAGCCGTTTCCACGGGGAAACGTCAGGCCCGCCGGTAGCGGACTAGCGATCGGCGTCCACTGAACTCGGTCCGCAGCAGAGCCACAGCACCGCCATGCGGATGGCGAGGCCGTTGTTGACTTGCTCCAGAATGACCGAGTGCGGGCCGTCGGCCACGTCGGGCGTGATTTCGACGCCACGATTGATCGGGCCGGGGGCCATGATCAGGATGTCGCTCTTCGCGCGAGCCATCCGCTCCCGGGTCATCGCATAGAGCAACGCATATTCCCGCACGGAGGGAAACGGCCGCGTCGAGAGCCGCTCGAATTGAATCCGCAACAGGTTCAGCACGTCCACCCGGGGAATCACGTCGTCGAGGTTATAAGAAACCTCGATGCCCAACTCTTCCCAGCGCTTCGAGACCAACGTCGAAGGACCGCAGACGATCACATGCGCGCCAAGCTTTTTCAGGCCCCAGATGTTGGAACGGGCCGTCCGGCTGTGAGCGATATCGCCGACCAGTCCGACCGTCAGTCCGGCCAGGCTGCCGCGATGTTGCCGGATCGTCAGAATATCGAGTAGGCCTTGCGTCGGATGCTCGTGCGGGCCGTCGCCGCCGTTGATCACCGTGCAGGACAACGTCTGCGCCAGCAAGTGCGGCGTGCCGGGCGTGCGGTGTCGGACCACGACGGCATCGATGCCCATCGCTTCGATGGTCTTGGCAGTATCGATGAACGTCTCGCCTTTGGAAACGCTCGATCCGGTCGACGAGAAGTCGATCGTGTCGGCCCCCAGCCGCCGCGCCGCCAAGGAAAAGCTGGTCCGGGTCCGTGTCGAGTTCTCGAAGAACAAGTTGGCGCAGGTTTTACCGGCCAGCACGTTCAACTTGCGGCGGCAATCGCCGGTGGCGCGTTTAAAATGCTCCGCGGTGTCGAGGACCGCGTTCACCTCGTCTGCCGAAAGCTCTTCCAAGCCCAGCAAATGACGCCGCGTCCAACAACTGGCGCGCATCGGCGGTTCCAAGGCGGGGGCGGACATAGTGCTTCGATTTTAGTTGAGCGACGGGAATTCGTACACCCGGCGGCGTCGGAATGCCAGGGCGAGTGAAATGTTGGAGATGTGTAGCTCGAACAGCTGTGGGAGGCGTCTCCGACGCCGACGGAATTGGCGCTTTTTGCGAGAACTTCCCGAAGCTGAACGCTCGCGTCATTCCCATCGGCGTCGGAGACGCCTCCCACAGTCGAAAGCGGATCGGCGGTCGTCGAAAACGCTGCTGGCGCGAACTGGCGGATGCCGACAGGAAATGCCGGAAACAGCTTGCAACCGGCGCGCGCTTCTGCCATTGATGGAGGCTACGGAACAGGCACACGACGAGAAGGGGGGAGGCGGGATGAATCCTGCGCCGCAGACGGCTAAGAAGATCATCGCCAATGTCGAAAAGGTCATCATCGGCAAGCGGCAGGAAATCATCCTGTCGTTGGTGGCCTATTTCTGCGATGGGCATATCCTGCTGGAAGACGTGCCGGGCGTCGCCAAGACCATGCTCGCCCGGGCGCTGGCCGCCAGCGTGGGCTGCAAGTTCAAGCGGCTGCAATGCACGCCTGACTTGCTGCCCACCGACGTCACCGGGGCCTCGGTGTTCGATCCCAAGACGACGGAGTTTTCGTTTCGCCCCGGGCCGATCTTCGCGCAGATCGTGCTGACGGACGAAATCAACCGCGCAACGCCGCGCACGCAGGCGGCACTGTTGGAGGCGATGGCCGAAGGGCGCGTCACTGTCGACGGCAACACCTATGACCTGGAAAAACCATTCCTGGTGATCGCCACGCAGAACCCGGTCGATCATGAAGGGACGTTCCCGTTGCCGGAAGCGCAGCTCGATCGGTTCCTGATTCGCTTGAGTCTTGGCTATCCCTCGCGTGACGATGAGTTGGCGATGCTCGATCGATTGCAGCGGCGGCATCCAATTGAGACGTTGTCCGCGGTCGTGTCAGCGGCAGAATTGATCGAATGCCAGCAGGCGATTCGCGAAGTCTACGTCGATGATAAGGTGCGCAGTTATATCTTGGACATCGTGCGGATCACTCGCGAACATCTCGATGTGGCGCTCGGCGCGAGTCCTCGGGCGTCGCTGGCGCTGTTTCGTACGTCCCAGGCGCTCGCAGCCGTGCGCGGTCACAATTTTGTGATGCCCGACGATGTGAAGCGGATGGCCGGCCCGGTGTTGATGCATCGGTTGATTCTCAAACCGGAAAGCCGGCTCCGCCGCGTCACGGCGGCGAAAGTGGTCGATGAAATCCTGGCGGCGGTGCCGGTGCCGGCCTTGCCAGCGGCGGCCGCGACATGAGATGGCTCGCAGCGGCACTCGCGCTGTTGCTGTTGGTCGTATTCTTGCGACTGCGGTTGCTCGTTTACGCCTTCTATGTGTTGACCGCGCTGTTTTTGGTCAGCCGCTGGTTGTCGCGCCGCTGGGGGGCGAATGTTTCCGCCACGCGGGAATGCAATCGCGAAGTGGCCGAGATCGGCGATTCCGTCGCGGTCGTCGTGAAACTGACGAACGTCGGCCGGTTGCCGATCCCCTGGGTGCTGGCGGAAGACTTGCTGCCGCGCGGGCCGCTCATTCAGCGGCCACCACGATTGAAGGTGAGCGGCCGGCGCATCGGCGTGGCGATGCTGGCTGCCGGCGGTCAAAAGACCATGTATTACCAACTCCATTTCGAGATGCGGGGTTACTACCAGCTCGGCCCCACGGTGCTGGAAACCGGCGATCTGTTCGGGCTGCATCGCCGGTTCACGGTCCATGCGCGGCCGAGTTACGTGCTCGTCTATCCGCGCGTGGTGCCGCTGTTGGGATACGACATCGCGTCGAAGCGCCCGATCGGCGAGGTGCGATTTTCGTACCGACTGTTCGAGGACCCCACGCGCATCTCCGGCGTGCGGCAGTATCAAGACGGCGACCCGATGAGCCGCATCCACTGGCGCGCCACGGCGCGGACTGGCAAGCTGCACTGCAAAACGTATGAACCGTCGACGATTGCCGGCGCGTGCATGTTGCTGAGCTTTCATCGCGATGGCTACTTGCCTGGGAACGAACCCGTGGCTTCGGAGTTAGCGATCACCACCGCGGCCTCACTGGCAAACGCGCTCTTCGAGCTGGGACAGCAAATCGGCCTGGTAACCAATGGCCGCGACGCCGCCGACCGCGTGCGCGAAGAAGGTTGGGAGCATGACTATCGCACGCGATCCGCGGCGCAAGAATCGGCCGCGATGGCGCAGAAAAACGATCGGCTGCGGCCGGTGATCGTCGAGACTGGGCGCGGGCCGGAGCAACTCACGCGCATCCTGGAAACGCTTGCGCGGCTGGAATTCACCGACGGATTGGCGATGCACGAACTGATCATGGAATCGCGGAGCCGCCTGCCGCGCGACGCCACGGTACTGGCAATTCTCTCGCACGTCGACGCGCACACCGCCGCCGCGCTTGGCGGCCTGGCCAGGAACGGTTACGCCGTGGCGGCCGTACTGGTCACGCTCGATGAGAACCTGCATTTCGACTCGGCGAGCCGCCTCCTCGCCGAGGGCATCGTCCCCCGCCGCGTGCGCAGCGAGGAAGAACTCGCGCAACTTTGTTCCACCGGCCTGGTGCGGTAGTGCGGCACTGTCTCCTTTCGCTCCGCGAAAGGATCCGGACCTTTCGCGGAGCGAAAGGAGACGATGAGCGCCGCGGCTAGATCGCGCTTTTGCCCTGCAGCCACGCATCCTTCACAATGCGGACATCATGAAACCACGCTTTTCCATTCTCACGTTGCTGGGCATCACGACATATATCGCGGTGGTGGTTGCCGCTATCAACACTCCCACTAACCAAGTGGTGAACGCAATTGCGTTTTATAGCTGGGTGGGCGTGATGGTCATCCTTGCGGCATTGGCCGCCCAAGTGACGTCCGCATTAACGGTATTCGCTCGCGGCTGCCTGTTTACATCCCTCATCTATTTTGTCGTGGGGTGGAGTGGTATTAACTTTCTTCTCCCGGGACCAGAGATGCCAAATCAATATCTGTCTGAAAGGCTGATCGAGCGTGCAGAATTAATGACACCGCCAGCGGGCTCTAGCCGGCACTTGCAGGAATTCTATGCTGGCCATTACATCTGGAGGCACGTGCTACACAATTGCTCTCTGGCCTTCGGCCTATTCGGCGGGTCCTTGGCACTCTGGCGATACCGTGTCCAGGAGCGCCGGGCCAACCAGAAGAGGTCCGGGGAATGAGTGACAATCCCTACGCCTTGCCCAAGTCGTCCACAAAAACATCACGGCTCAAGCGAGCCCGGCGGAATCCGTGGCTCCTGGGCGGAATGACGCTGTGCTTCTTGAAGCTCACACACAGTTTGATTTACCGAATTCTTGACTTCTTTGGACCCATCTGGGACGCGAGGGAATGGGAGACCGTGCTTTGCCTGCCAGCGAGCGTCTTCATGACCGGCCTCTTTGCATACCTGACGTACGTAGAAATTCACGGCCGACTTGTGCGTGGAACGGCGAGTGGGTGACAATCCCTATCAATCACCGCAGTCGGATTTAACGCCGCCCGATTTGCGGCTCAGGCGGGACAAGCTGCAGGCGTGGCTAAAAGACCGGCTGCTGCTGGTGCTAACCGGATGCGGAGTCTTCGCGTTCATCATGGTGGTTGCTTTTGTCAACAACTCAGCCGCGCAGGGGGCTTTAGCGGTACTAGCCATCATCGCGTGGTGGTCTCTTCAAAACCGCCTATTCCAGAAGAAAACTCCCCAGTAGCCTCCAATTGCCGGGGAAACCATCAATCCGATGGGACGACGGCGCATCCAGCGGAGTTTCCGCTCTCGACGCCTCGGCATCCCAAATACCCCCGAAGCAACGCTTTTCATAGAGACTCTCGACTTACTGTGGAATCGCAAGATGTTGAACGACATCGGCTTGGCGATTTCGAGTCTGTTTCGACTTGATTCAACGACTAGAACCAGATCATAACAAGTAAGGTGTGAGTTAGTTGCGCACGCAGTTCAACTGG
>JAWXBP010000115.1 GCA_034440135.1 Planctomycetia bacterium | reverse complement strand
GCACAGGTAAACTCCGGCGAAGGTTTGCTTGTTCGTTTGTGGGCAGACTCCGCAAGGAACCGTCGCGACTTTCTCGAGCCGGTGAATGCAGTCGAGATTCATCACTACAGGCCGCGGCGACTTACGGCATTCGCCCGCCGGCGGATAAATGGCGACGATCTTCGCGCCGCACTCCGGACACTGGTAAATCGGCACCCCGCGCCGGTGCGTGCCGATCTGCGTCATGGTTTCGGCGGCATGGATCATGCGGGCACCATCGTGAAGGTAGTTCCCCCGGGACCGTCCGTGGTAAGGCATCGCGTCAGGCCGACTTCCGCATTCTCCATCGCATCACAGTCGAACGTGGGGGTCGCGGAAATCATGACGTCGCTCCCCACGTAGACCGAATACTCACTCGGACTCAGAACTGAGCGAACCGCCACCGCACGCAACATCACCGCCGAGCCGAGGAGGTAAAAGATGGCGATGACGAACCAGTGAGCATCACCAACGTCAAACCCCGTGCTCCAAATGCACAGGTGGGTGGCGTCGGGCTCATCGGCGGTACAGTCGCCCGAACCGTATCCCGCGATGTTCTGGGCGATGTAAAGTTTTACGCCGGGGCCGTCGCCCGAGACCTGGTGCTCGATCGTCGCCGAGCCGCCGCCGACGGAGCCGGTAAACGACATCGTTTCCATGCACCCCGAGGTGCATCGCGGGCAGGAGCACCCGCCCCCTCCCCCTTCGCAGCAACTGCATCGGTTGACGAGCATTACGATTCAACCTCACATTTATCCGCCCAGATGAGCGTGTAGTCTTCGCCGTTCCACATCGCGCCAAAGTTCGTATCGCTCGGCAAGGAAAAACCGGAGCGAATCGCCTTGCCGTTGATCACCCGCTCGTCGATCGTTGCCGTCGCGCCGCCGGCGAGCCCGGCCGGCAGGTTGCCTTCGACGTATTGATCGGCCAACTCGTCGAGCAACAATTTGATGCGCTCGAACGCATTGCGAACCTCGGTGCTGACCTGCGTCGGAACCCTGAACGTGCGTATGCCGGCCATCGCTCACCGTGCTTTCTGAACGTGTTCGATCGCCGCCACGATGCGCTCCATGGCCCACTGCCGCCCGGCCGTGCCGATAAGCCGCAGCCGCACGGCGCCGCCCGAGCCGCGGATCGGCACTTCGACGTTGTTCGTGGCCGAGAACGTGCCGGTAGCGAACGGCTCCGTGGCGTCCATGGCCGCCTCCATCGTGGCGCCGAAGTACACCTCGTAGGTCACGTCGCCCGAGTCGGCGGCGAGGATCGGCCGCAGGGTGGTCAGAGCCTCATCGAATCGCCCGTCGCCGAGCTCGATCGGCCCGATGTCGACGAACGAAGTGATTGGGTCGAGGTCGTCGGTTTCGCTCGTCGGCGAGAATCGGCGGATCGAGCCGCCATAGCCGCCCGAGTAGAGCGCCGAGTCTTCCGGGTCGGGGAATTCGATCCACTTGAGCGACGTCGGATAGGCCCCGGCAGAAGTGATCACGAGCGGAAAAAACGCCTTGGTCGGCGCGTAGTAGAACCAGTGCCGCACCTCCGCTACCGGATCTTCGGGCGTCAGGCAGAACAGCACGCCGCGGGCTCGCCGGTCGTAGCCCGCCAGGATGGTGATTGAGGCGGCGTCCAGATCCTGCAGTTCGCGCGGCAGCAGCCCTTCGTTGATCGGCTGCGGGCGAAAGTCGGCCGTCGACATGTAAGCGCCGTTTCGGCCGAGCCAATAGAGCTCGCCGTTTTCGCCGCGGCAGTAGGCCGAGAACGACAGCAGGCCGCTGTGGCGCGACCGCACCTGAGCGCCGCCGCCGCCGTCGGGCGGGGCGCTGCGCAGGATCCAGCATTCCGTGCGGCAGCCGACGAGCTTTACATCGTCGTCGACGAACATCAGGCCCATCACGGCGTCGCCCGGCTTGGCGGCATCCGCGCCACCAAGTTTAAACGCGCTGCCGGGCTCGACGTCGCTGAACGACCAGTTATGCGGCTCACCGATGGCACAGCCGTAAACCTGGTTCGGGTCGAGTGGATCGGCCGCCAGGTGCACGCGCCCGCCGTCGCTTTCGATCGCCCGGCAGCCACACGGGACAACGCCGCTATTGGTGTTGTTGTTTCCCGAGAATCCGAAGCCGGAGCCGTAGCCGGTCTGATACCCGCCGTTTTCGATCGTCACCCAAGGCTTGATCGGGTCGGTCGAGGTCCCTTCGTCGGCCGGGTTCCAGACCTTCGGAATCCGCTCGATACGGAACGTCAGGCCCGTGCCGTCCGTCGCCCCGGCCGCCACCGGAGCGAGCGAGGTGTTGACGTGCTTGTAGATCGTCAGCGTGTCGGGGTTCGAAGCGGTCGTTAGCGCCGAGATTGCGTAAACGCCGGCCTTGCTCGAGGGGGTCGCGGGGCCCGTGACATGCACGGCGAAGTTGCCGAAGTAATTATTATCGGCCGTGTTCGTCGAGAGTCCGCCGGCCACCAAGTCGGGAAACGTGGCGCTGGAGAACGTCGCACCGCCGGCAATCACTCCGTCGGTGCCGGTCATGATCGGCGTGGCGTGATCGGCGAAGTAAACCCGCTGGCCGTGCGATGCGCATTGCAGTTGCCGATCGGCGGCAAACTGATACAACGACGCGACGCCTGACGCTTTCGACGATTGCGTGAAGTGCCCAGGCATCAGCTTGTCGTGAAACAGCTTGCCGTCTTGGATGAAAAAGACGATCGGCCGCAACAACTCTTTCGCGGCGCTCGCCGTATAGTCGAGCCGCACCCGATCGACGATGCACCGTCCGCCGCTCTCGGTGGCCTTGAGGCCGAAGCCGAAGTGCTTGTCGGTGGTCGTGCCGGTCGAGGTGCTGTTTGCAATGACGTTGACGCCCCGCCAGTAGACGTCGATCCGATCGTCGCTCGCGGCTTTCGTGACCTTCACCTGCAGCCAGCCTTCGGCGGCGACGAGGGCCGAGTCGTTATAGACGGCACCGAGGGCCGCCCCTTGCTTGTAGAGTTGAATCGCGCAAGCGCCGGTAGCGCCCGTGATGGTCATTCGCACTTCCATCGCATTGGCGTCGCCGGTGCTGGGCGTCACGTCGGGCGAGGCGTCGAGCCGGAAGTAGATCGAGTAGACGCCGTGATGGGCCCCCTGAAACGAACGGACGTACATGCCGAGCATGTAGACGTCGTTCGTGGCGAGTGACTTCATGTCGGTCGGGGCTGAGCGATAAATTGCCTTCTGGGGCACGGCGTCGGACGTGCTGGAAGTGATCGAGCCTTTTGTGATCGTCGGGGCGGTCGACGTGACGCCCGTAATGCAGTTGTTTGTTTTCGTCCAGGAAGGCGGAAAATTCACGTAGTCGAACGAGTCGCGAAAATACCACTGGGCCGAGCCGGGGAACTTGACCGACACGCTGTCTAAGAGCCGAACCGGTGAGTTGCTGGCGGAAGTGTGCCAGGTGCGAACGAGGCCGGGGCGCACGCCGCCGCGGATCCGCCCGTCTTGGGGTGATTCCGGGAAGGCGTTTTGCGCGTCGGGGGTGGTATACGGCGGCTGCCGCTGTTTCCCGACGGCCCGATTGATGCCCCCTTGGGGGAAGAGCCAGCTTGGCATTTGCGGGGGACCTTGAGTTAGAGCTAGACCTTAGAGATAGACGTTAGAGATAGACGTTGGAGCTAGATGCAGAGGGCTGAGGGACGGCCGGGCGCGCGGTGGTGGCGCGGGGGACCCGTGGGACGCGCCGAACGTGGCCGAGGCGCGGGGGGCCGCGGCTTAGCCGGGGATGGCGGCTGTGCGCGGGCCGGCAGCTTTGCGCTGGAGAAGGCGCGCAGCGGCTGCGAGGGGCAGCCACGCGGGGTGGACGGGCCAGGTGCGCAGGGAGGACCGGATCGGGCGCCGCTAGAGAGCGGGGCGAACTGTGCGGAGGAACTGATCAAACATGGGTTACGCGATAGCGTGCTTGGCAACACGCCGCAGGTTCATCCCGCGCCTACGCCTTTTTGGAGTTTAGGTCTCTCGGAGCGTTTGAGTACTCGAGCGACCTGCCAGGCTCATCTGGGCCAAGCACAACTGCTTGGCCCGTTGAAGATTTATACGAACGAGAGGAGCGAAATGAAAGCGTTTTGGACCCTCTCGCCAGCGGATTTGACCAACGCGCACAACCGATGCGCAAAACTGTTTTTTGCTTCGACCATGAGTCCGCGCGACCTCGACGAGGGGCGCCCTCGAAACGTCGTGCGAGCAGCGTTTTGCGACCTCCCGATGAGGTGCCTTTGTTGCGCGAGTGTAATAACGATGTACTGACGATGTACAAGGAGTGTGCAGCGGGTGATTCAATCCGCCGCAAATTATTTTTGGAGAGTCCGCGAATGCGCGGGCTAACGCTGGACGAAGCCGGCCGAGAGACGTGCCGGACCGAGTGAGGGGTAGTAGCCGCCGGAATGGCGACTTATCCTGGCCGGGACATACCGCTCACGCACGAGGCGAAAGCCACGGAGTATCACGGGGAGCGCGATTGCGGTTGTCGCCGTAACGCGTCATTCCGCTCTTTTTCCTTTACGTAGGCCTCCCAAGCCGCCGGCGTCGCGGGCGATTGACCGCTGTCTCTCAAGAGGACCAGATTGTCGAAAAGCTGACGGCCAAAACAGTGCGCCAGCGACTCAACCATTTCCGGGGTGATGGCGAGAGGAACAATATTGTCCATCGGTTCACTGAGAGACGTATTTGAAACATGGTGCCACAACTCAAAGAGGAAGTACTGCACACTGGACTCGTTAAACTCCAGACGCTTGATCACCGTCCCGGCGGCCCCATACTGCTTCTTCATCAACTCGGCGAATCTTGCAATGATGTGGGATGCACCCAAGGTAGCGTTATTAGGAGTTACGTACGGATTATCCTTGAACCGGGTGCTCCAGGCGAGAATCGACGCGATCCAGCCGGCGTGGGGAGCCAGCCAATACGCCACCTTCTCGAGTTCCACTCTTGGTTTCGATTTCAACATGGAAATCATGCGGTCCAGGCAGGCCGTCGCATTTTCGTGGCTGTAGGAGACGGCGTGGCGCATCACGAGCGGGGCAATGTCGTCGGGGACTTCCGAGGCGCTCGGCATCACGAAGCCGTCGAGCAGCAGAGGCACGATATTCAGATTCGAGGCAAGGGCGAGAGCGATCTCCCGTCGAAGCCAATCGGCAGAATCTCGGCACCGATCGAGACTTCCAGGGGCCAGAACGACGACGAAGTCTTCCGCGGCTTGGATATGCCGCTCGAGAGCTTCGTCGAAAGCGCCGGAACCTAGATCTCTGACGTCCATGAACGGCGCGTAGCCGCGAGCACTGAGTGCGATGTGCAACAGCTGAGCCATCTGACCGCCGTTTTCACGACGATAACTAATGAAGACGTCGAAGGCGTTTTTCATATTGATCGCTTATCCAGAATGTCCTGCGACCTCCTACGCTTGAGACGCGGCGCAAGATCAAGAAGTAGGCGGCGGCGGGCGCGGCACGAACGAAGTTTGCCGAGACGTTCGACTCTAGTCCCCTCTAGTTCGATCCTCCTCAGGACTCGGCCTTTCCCTGGCGCTGCTGCCTCACGCGGCCCGGATCGTAGCCCGCCCGGAGATCTCGCAGCACATGTTTTTCTACCACGCCGAGCAGCTTGAGCCACTTAAGCCAGTAACGCACGGTGAACGCGCCAATCAGAGCCAGCAAACAGCCCAATAAAACGCCACACACCCGCCAGAAGCCAGCTCCTTGGTTGACCATCGCATTCATCATCACGTAGATCAGTGCGGCGCCTACCCCACCCACGAATGCACCTAACAATGCTGCTTGACCACTAATGAGCCTGCAGTTACTGCGCATATACTCGCGCAGGTCAATGGCGTGATATTCCGCGAGCTCAGCAGGCAGCGGCGTGTTGTCGATGAGAACTGGAATAACGACGCAACCGAACTCCAGCGCTAATCGCCACTCTCGCTCAACCTGTACCGACTGCGCAGAGTTAGCGGACCAGCAAAGTACAAAGCGGTGAGATCTCACTATTGCGGCGTCAATTGCGTCTTGCCAGTCGGACCCTGCAGCAATACTTTCCGAATCGATATAGGCCGACCACGACAGCGACTCCTCCGCCTTCACGACGGGCACGACGAAATCTCTGTCCTTGGAGCTATAACTGATGAACACAGAGCTTCGCTCGCCCATCGCATCCTCCGTAGCAGGAAAGTCCGTCGCAATACGAAGTGTTGCCTCTCCAACGATGCCGCCTGGGCGACAAACGCCGTCGTCAGGATACGTTGGTTATCCAGAATGTCCCGCTTTCTCATTCGTCCCGTATTATTCGATCCTATTCTCGTTGCAGCAAAGTAACTTTATTCGCATCGACCCCTGAATGGACGTAAATGGTCGGTAGATCAGGAGACGGCGTACGCTTTAAACTGCAATTGGCCAGTCCGAGGTTGAATGCCTCCATGACGGAAGCTCCATTCGCGAACCCGTCAAAGAAGCCTTCCGAAAACGCGATTGCTGTTACATCATAGACATCCGCCTTCATCCCAACGGCGAAATCGATGTTTTTGACCAGTTCCTCGGCTACTGCGCCTGACGAGCAGGAGTTGAGAATCACGATACGAATATCCTTGGAAAACACTCCAAGTAGACTCGCGAGCGACGCCTTGCCGACCTTATACGTGTGGCCCGTGTTGTCTTGAAGCACAATTCCATCACTATAACCGTGACCGGAAAAGTGGATCACGTTGGGACGATACTTGGCGAGCATGCTACGAAGCGAGTCAGGGGTTGTCTGTCGCACCACGTTCACCTGAATCCTGTCCGCCGATACTCCATTTAATAAGCATTCGACGATCCCCAATCCTTCGTGATCGAGTTCAAGTTGCAGCTGGTCGATCGGAGCCGCGGCGGCAAACAATACTCGCAGTTCCTTCGATACGACTTCGCTCGGAGCGACCGCATTTTCAGCCCGGCACCGAAACTCCGCGTCATACAGCGATACAACACGTTCTGAAATGACGTCCACATCAACTGAATTCGAGGCAAGCGAAACGGAAAACAACCTGTCCCTCAACAGCTGAGGATTACACGGAAGGAACAGCTCCGGTGCCGTAAACGCCTTGCGATTTAATCCGAGAGATCCCGAGCCATCATTGCAGGAAGAGCCGACTTCAATGTCGCACGGTAGCACAGGTACCCCACGACGCGCAAAGCGGTCATGAATATCCGCTACGCCTCTTCCACCACCAATCAGTAATGCACAGTCGGACAACTCCGCAATATGCTGGCGAATGTACCCGCCTATATGCCGCTCTTCGTCGATAAATTCCAACGACAGCAGTCCCGACGATAGCGTGGAGTCAAGTAGGCTCATGCGGTCCCCAGGAAGTCGTCGCCTTTGGGACTCAGATGACAGTACAGCTCGACAGACCGAAGTCACCTCGTGCTCGCGCGCGTAATTACCATGCAGAAGTTCGAGTATGAGCCAGTCGAAAGTAATTGCGGTAGCTGAATCGGCTTCGTCCCGGCGCGGTTCGCGCCCCAAGAATATGACAAAGCTTCCGCGTTGCTTCAGCCATCCGCGTACTATCGACGCAATAAATGAGCGACAACGAGCCAGCGATTCAGGCGCACAATCTAAGCTTGCGCTGCCCGCGATGTGTAGGACCTTCCCAGCTATCGAGCTGAACGTCGTCATTGCGTTCACTTAGTTGAATGTTGAAGAACTTCAAATAATTGTGTTGGAGGGTCGCAAACCGCCACAGTACCACATCAACGACACTTAGGCGATCGCCAACATGACGAGCGATGAGCTTGCACATTTCCGAGGGCGAACTAAACCCAGCGATTTCGCTGATACGGCACAGATGGCGATCGGGCTTAGCAACATCAAGGCCGATGTTTTTCGCCAAGTGCCACGCAGTAACGGGACCGATAAATGGGAACTGGAGCAACGCAGGCACACCAACTACCTTTATTCGCCGTTTGATCTTATCGATTCCATTCTCCACAAGCATGCCGGCCGTTCTAACGATCGCATCAATCTTCGGGATATGGCCGAATGCTGCAATTGCTCTCCGCCTACACGCTTGTTGTTGCCCGAGAATTTCACTGGCGCTGGACCAATTAAGGAACGCTCTTGTGACGAGTGGAAACCGCTGACGGACCACGCTCTCGCGCATGCCACTATTGAGAATGACCCAAGCACATTCAAGTAGGAAGCTTGACTCAGTTACGTTCTCTAGTCGCCGTTGTTCTTGCCAATCGATCTCGCGCGCGTAGCCGGATTGCACCACGACTTCCTTCGCCGTCAGGTACCGGCTGACGAGGTTTTCATCTCGTTTTTGTGTTGCATCAAACATCTTGCGACACTCCGCTCCATCAAAGACAAACGATTCACGGGAACGCAACGTTGCCATGGGACGTTTACTGCAGCATTCATGCCCTTGAAACCCAACTATTCGAACACCGCCTTCCATTGATCCACATCATTTGCAGCATCGAGCCGCCGCCCGACTGCGGACAAGGCATCTGCGACTATTCGTCGTACGTTACTCCCAGGATTGCCAAGACCGGAATCAATAGCCCCCGATTGACCGGTCACATCGGAAATTGGCGTGAGCACTCGTCCAGCCGCGTGCTTAAAAAGCTGCGTCACAACCGATTTGATAGCATTTGGCCCAGAATACTGGCCCGCAGCATCTACCGCCAAAGCCTCAACGTGATAACCACCGATTCTCTTTTGATCTGGAAACTCTCCGACTATGGATTTCATGAGCTTGATCGCAGGAACAAGAGTGCCGCCTAACTTGGCGTTTAATTCCGTCAGCCGCTCCTGGAAGGCTTTTGGGTCTGTGGTGACCCAGCCGGCTCCACGGTCAGGAACCCTAATTTGGTGTCCTTCTTTCAATGCAGGTACGAGCTGAATTTCACCGCCCGTACGCAACTCAATCGTAATTGCCATTTCGCCTTTACGAATGCTCGTATACAGCGATGAACTGAGTTCCTTCTTTAGCTGCCGCAACATAGACGACAGCACTTGTGTCGATGATTTGTCGACGTATTTCGCGCTGTCCAGCACCACAAGTGCGTCAACGTCACTTAGCCCGTCGACGTACGTGTGCTTGGCGACTGATCCCCCGAAGAGCAATTGGTCGATTTCGACGGCATCTGCGAGCACTTGGCCAATTCCATCCAACACTTCTCTTGTCGCCTTTGCGTCACGTTCATTTAGAACGGCAAGGAGAGACTGAAGATAGGCATTTATGGCCGCATCGGACGCCGTCCGCGCGGCATCGTTCTGTGACTTCTCAATAAGCTCTCGGAGCTCATTTGGGCTGCTCGGAAAATAGCGGTATCCTCCTCCTCCGCTGCCCATTAGAGAGCCCCCCGCAACTCTGGGATCTCACAGACCATGTTCGCATACGCTTGCGCAAGAACGTCCTTATTCTCGCCGAACATGGAAAAGTCATTACCCTTACTGTCGACGAATCGCTTCAACGCCGTCGTGAGCTCCTGAAGAAATGAAATGTTGTGACTTAAGGATCGGCCGAAGAATAACTTCCCGATTCTTACTACAGTCGTGGCCAGGGGGCGGTGTAGTTGAGTTGTGGCAAGAACCTGTCGAACTGGATCGGG
>JAWXBP010000114.1 GCA_034440135.1 Planctomycetia bacterium | reverse complement strand
GGCCCCCGCGCCTCCGGCCCAAGCGGAACAGGCACCCGACGTCGACGCCGAACTCGACGCCCTGCTGGCCTCGCTCGGCGCGTCGGCCGCGCCCTCGGGCGACGCGCCTGCCGCGGAAGCCGACGCCATCGACCCGGAACTCGCGGCGCTGCTGGCCGGTTTGTAAGTTCGCCCAGTACGTTGCGACCAGACACGCACGATTCCTCGGCCGTGCAGCGGCCGCACGGCATCGCGTGACGGTTCACTCCTTCTTCGGTTGGGCGGCCTCGGCTTCGCGCAATCGCTGCACTTTCGATTTCGAGCCTTCCGCCAGGTTCACCTGCGTGCTCCAGTTCGAGCGGGTCTTACGGGTACAGTGCGGTGATGAGCGACGTGCGGGCCGGCATGCAAATGGGCGAGGAAGTGTAGCAAGCGTCGAAAATCATCCCCTCGGCGGCGATCGAATCGAGGTTCGGCGTCCGAACCTGCTTGTTCTCCCAACTCAGGTAGCGAGGGCTCCACTGGTCGCACAAAATCACCAGCACGTCGGACTTGTCAGCGGCCGCAACAGGAGCAACGTTCGCCGGCACGAGTGCGAGTAAGGCGAGCGCCATGAAGCAAAGTCGAATCGAACGAAGCATGACAGGTTCCTCGGCGGGCGCAAATCAAAAGACTTGTATCGAACGGTTCGGCGGCGTTTGCCATCCTAACATCGCCGCCGCAAGCACGGCGACTGGCTCCACTTTCGCGATGGGAAAACCGGCCGGCGGGCCATGCTCTGCATTCGAAATACCCAGACTTGGAACAGAAGCACGCAAAGGGCGCGAAGAAGGTTCGAATCAGGTGAGCTAACCACGCCGCTGTTGCACTTCCGAGTTTGGGATTAGTGTCCGATTAGTGAAGATCAGTGTTCCACCTCCGAATTCCGTCCCGTTTCCCTCCGCGTTTGGAATTTCCGTCTGCTTTCCTTGGGATTTGGAACTTGGAATTTCGCCGCACCCGGCGCATCGCGAGCATTCTCACCTGCCCATCACCCACCGTAAAATGGCCCGACGAGTCTGAGGCAATTCAAGCCGACGCTTTCGGTCATCCACCCCATGAAACCCGCCCTCTATCAAAGCATCGACGACTTCGACTCCTGGATCGGGAGTCAGTCGGCACCCGATATCGCCGGCCCGGGCATCCGCTTGGTTCAAACGTCGTTGGGCCCGACCGCCTGCATCGAAGTAATTTCCGCTCCCTCGTTCACCAACCGTTTTGACGGCGAACATTCGTGCTTCACTCGCCCAGGTTGGTTGGAAATCAGGTTGGATCGTACGCTTCGCGAGCAGCACGAGACAGTCCATCAAGTGGTCATAAAAAAGTATCGCAGCATGGCCTTGGTGGTGAAGGGGGAGCGGCTCCGGCAGTGGCATTATGTCGGCGAGGCGCAGCTGAGCAGTTCCGGTGGTGCTAACGGCGTCCGTTCCCAATACAGCTATCGGCTTGCCGAGGCGCTTCCGCGGAATTTGTGGGTGGCCTTGGGCGGTTTCGAAAACTGGCTGTTGAGCATCGAAAAAACGGAGTATCGAAACCTGACGGCGGAGCAATGCCTCGAGTTGATTGCGACCCGGTGGACGACCGACAAAAAAGAATTCGTGGTCGAGCGGTACGAAGGGGACTCGTTGATGGGGTTATCTGATGACGCCGATCGTTGCGTTCTCTATCACTGCCGGGATGACGACGTCGAGAACATGTCGTTCCATCCGGATTTGCGCGGCGACCCCGAGGAGCTGTTCACGTTCGGAGAGAACGACGTCCAAGCTCGCCACGTCATCACCCGAAGCATGGCGCTCGAATGCGTCCGGCATTTTCTGGCGACTGGCGGAGAACCGGGCCCCTTGCTCCAGACGCCGGGCACTTGAGCATCGAGCCGTCAGTCCGCCATGCCCGTCGGACGTCGCGCTCCAAACCGGGTCTCAAGCCACGTAGTGGCGGCGCATGCTAGCCCATGGTGCGAACCATGGGTTCACGTACCGACAACGCCCCGAAAAGCCCCAGCGGGGCGACGCATTAGGGAACCCGAGAAGAGCGTCCGATTCACGGTGCGGCCCACCCCGCGCCGCGATCCCAAGCCCCCGAAGCGGGGCGCAAGGGTGTAGCCCGGTGCGTAAGCACCGGGTAACGAGTGAGGCGCACGCTCCATAGCCCCCGAATTCATCCGACTCTGAGTTTCGCTTCAAATAGGGCACTACGGACGAGCTTAGCCTTCTCGTAATTCCGCGGCCTTCCGATCCCATTCGGCCGCCTTGCTTTCGTCGCCCATTTTTCGATACGCCTCCGCCAGAGTTGCGATACATAACGCGTCATTCCAATCGGACAATTCGCATGCGTCGTTAGCGAGATGAACGGCCCGTTCAGGATCGCTCATCGCTTCGTGCGGGGATCGCAGCAGTGCGCGGGCCAGTGCGTTCAACGTATAGTAGTCCGACGGATTTACCTTCCTGGCGGCTTCGAGGTCGGCGACCGATTCCTGCCATTGTCCGAGTTTTTGTCGCACGAGAGAGCGGCTGTAGAGCGCCTTGAAGTTTGCGGCATCCAGACTGATCGCGGCACTGAAATCGGCAAGAGCGGCAGCGGGATTCCCGGTCATGTCGTACGCAACCCCGCGCTGGTAATGCAGCGTCGAATGGGGCCGTTTTTCAATCAAGTAGCTCGTCAACTCCAGGGCGTCATCGAAGCGCTCGGCGGAAACGACCGCCTTGGCGATATACGCGGCCTTCTCCGGATATTTGTCGACCATCTTGATGTAGGTCGGAGGCTCCGCACCGTAATCTAACAGCAGCTGGTAAAGCGACGTGTTCTCCCGGTTTCGGTCTTTTAAAAACTCCAGGCAGTTTCTGGGTGTCGACGCCCAAGTAAGGAACATCGCGTTGGGGTCGGCCTTTTGTTCCAAAAGGAGCCTCGCCATCGCTTCATGCCCCTCGCTGACCGCGTGGAACAACGCGGTCTTCGGCATCGGAGAGTCGTCGGTTTTTTCCAAGTCGGCGCCAAGTTCGATGAGAAGTTTCGCGGCTTCGATTTGATTCGCGGCGGCTGCGGCGCACAAAGCGGTGCCGGTTGGAAATTTAACCGCGTCAATATCCACGCCTAATTCAACTTGATGTCGAATCACATCGAGTTTGCCTTCTTCAGCGGCTGCGATCAGTTGCTTCGGATCCGGCGTCGCGAGATACTCGCGATGTTGCGGGATCATCGTTTCCGATTTGAAAGCCTCGAAGTTCGGATGGATGGTGGTTCTTGGCGAGGGCGGCGGCTCTTGCCCCTCCGCACTCGTCAGGTGGACAACGGCCAGCCGTCCCGTTCCGTCGAGAATCTCGAAGAGCGTATGGTACAAGCTGCCGCTGTGACCACGCACGCGCACCGGCAATCCGTACAGGACATGCTCGGGTCCGACCGCGGCCTGCAATTGATTCAAGAAATCCTCGTGGTAGCCCTCGGATTCCTCGTCCGTCGTAAACCACGGATCGAGGAATTCGGAATCATGCTTTCCGTACTCCATAACGGCTCCAATGAATTCGTCGCGCGAGCAAAGAGTCGTCATTCGACTCCGGCGATCTACGCTTCGGGACGACCGGGTGCGGAAAGTTGAAGAGCCTACGATGGGCTGCGTCGTTGCCAACGGAACTCCTTGACGAACAGCCTCGGCGTTATCGTACCATCCCGCTCGACGTTGAACCCCTCATGCTCTAAAGCAGCACGCAGACTTCTTGCCCATCCTGCGTTCATGGCGCGGATCCCTGCGTCCGCAACTCGTGTTTGATGAATTGATCGGTTTCGTTTTCGAGACGTCGTCGAAGATACCAGTCGGCACCGGACACGAGAGCAACCCAATTCACGCTTTCGTAAAGAACCGTTTTGATAATGCCGAAACTCTCGGGGAATTCCATTCTGACGCCGCCTGCTGGAAATTCAGCTTCGTTGTCGCAATCAAGTGTTTTCGTGTGATAGGCGTTGATCGTGTCAAAAACTCCACAGAAGACCGCAAATTGGGAAACTCGTTCGGCGCAAGGATAGACCCGACTACCCAAAATAGAATCAACGGGCGGATCGTCGGATTCAATTGATGTAAGCGGGATTCCCCATTTGGCGACGAGCATTCCGTTGAATACGCTTTCGGAACGAATGATTAGTCGTCCATCTTGAATTACCAAGCGGTTCATCGGGGTGGTAAATGCGCGGTCGGACCAGAGATTGATGAAACGAGCAAACCGCATATGCCATTCGACCAAAGCGTCGGGGAGCATAATGCGAAGGCGGGCTTCCGTTTCCAAGATCGTCCGAGAGTAATCGATGGGCGGGCAGTCGACGCGATGCCAAAATCGTGCGAAAGCCGCTAGACGTTCCCAGCAGTCCGCGCGGTCGGTTGGAATGGTTGTAAATAACGGCGAATATTGATTCAAATCGGTTAACCCGGAAAACGTTATTGACCACCTGCATGGCGGCAGGTCAGACGTTGATCTCAATGTGATTCTATTTGACGAAGCGTTCCGGTGTAGCGTCTGGTTCGGCCGCGGCTTTTGGCAAGTTAGGGCAGTCTCCAGATTCGCAGATGCCCGTCGTCGGCGCCGGTGACGACCGTTGTGTTGCCCAAGATCGACAGGCAAGAAATCGACTTGCCATGGTTATTGAACGTGGCGATTGCGGTGTGCGAGGCCAGATCCCAGACCTTCGCGCCGTCACCGCCGGCCGAGATTGCCAGTCGGCCGTCCATGGTGATGCCGAGGGCTCGGATTTCCTTGCGATGGCCTGACAGTGTCGCTAGCAACTTGGCCTTGTGGATGTCCCACAGGCAGATCGTCTTGTCTCGACTTGCCGTCAACGCTCGTTTGCCATCGGGAAGCACGGCCAGGCCTTGCACGTAGCCGGTGTGAGTTCCAATCACGTGGATTTCGGCGCCGTTTCTCAGATCGAACAGCCGGACGGTCTTATCGTTGCCGGCCGTGATGCAGTGTTTGCCGTCGAGTGTGATTGCGACTTTGCCCGAGAAACTGGTCTTGAGTTTCACGTCCCAGCGGGTGTTGCCGGTATGGAAGTCGACACATACCAAGTGTTTTTCCCAGGTGCCAAACACAAGTGTCTTTCGATCAGGCGTGATCGCGACCGAACTAACGATTCCTTGGGGACTGATCACCGTCCGCACGCAGCGAGTCCCTTCGGAGGTCCAGACGGCAACGGCATCGTAGACTCCGCCAACGACCTGTTTCGAGTCGATGCATGCCAAAGCCCAGCAAACGCCGCCTGAATTGGGCGATGTCGCGTCGA
The DNA here is from genome assembly GCA_034440135.1 of Planctomycetia bacterium. Taxonomy (NCBI): domain Bacteria; kingdom Pseudomonadati; phylum Planctomycetota; class Planctomycetia; species Planctomycetia bacterium. The sequence goes on along the minus strand of JAWXBP010000114.1, from coordinate 835 downwards.
CGAACCTTCCTTCATGTACGCCGGTGGTCGCGTCGAAAATCGTAGGCGAACCAAAACCGGCCGCCAGGATCTTACTGCCGTCGTCGTTGAAAGTGACTGAGTTTGGCCAGCCACGCGCGTTGACGGCGAGGATTTCCGGGCACGATGGGATCGTCGCGTTTTTTGGCATGTTTGGGGATTTGGCAAATGCCGAACTAGTGATTAGGTTGAATTCGCCTGAATAGCGAGCATCCCCCAATTGAGAGTTACCGCTTCAGGGAACTGAGGCTTGGGCTCGGCTTCAGCTAGGCAGCTTACTGGTTCCTGGAGCCGTTTCTCAGCTCGTTTACGGATGCTTCGCATCGGATGTCCCCTCGACGGAGCGAGAGGACTACTTTGGCGGCTGAGACAGCCGCGGCTACATTTTTGGGGATTCGACGGCGGTTGCCGTTAGGTGGATTCGGCGGGTTCGTAGGCGGTCGTTTACGCGCTCGTAGTCGATGGAGATTCCCATCGTTTGTAGGGCCGGGGCGAGGCGCTTGAGGTGCCCGCCAATTGCTTGCGGCGTGCGGGGCCATTTGCGACCGGATTCCGCCTTGCTCAGGGAGAGAAGCAACTCCGCCGCGGTTCCTTGCCAGGTTTCCCGGTCTTGCATCAGGTCGGCGACCGCGATCGCCACCGGGTCGCTTTCAATTACTTCCGTCGCCAGTTTCTGATTTTGCCTCAAATAGATCGCCAGGGCGCTATTGTCCGTGTTGTCCGCATTGTCCTGTATAGCGTTTTGCGCGTTTTGGTTGTCCGCATCGGCGGTTTGCTTGTCCGCAAGGTTGTCCGCAATCAGGGGTGAGGGGGGAGG
>JAWXBP010000113.1 GCA_034440135.1 Planctomycetia bacterium | reverse complement strand
TCACGTTGGACGACACGCCGGGCAAGGAAAAAATCACCGTCCACGGCCAGTTCGACATGGCCACTACGATCGAACACGACGATACGCAGCATATTAAGACGCCTTCGAAGTCACCTACGGCATCGACGACAACGGCGACTACGTCGTCGTCGATCCCACGGACGCCGAACATCGCCTGACGATCAGCCCGAACGGCCTGCTGCTGCGGCAACTAGCGAACGGCACGCGCGAATTGGCCTGGTTCGATGCGCTCGGCGCTTGTCGGCGCAAAGCGACGATTCCGCGCGGCAACGACGTGCCCTGGCTGCGCAATTATTTCTACTCTCCGGAAGAGAGCCTTCTCCAACAGACTGATTCGCAAGGGGGCACGGTCGCCTACCGTTACGATGCGGCGGAGCGGATCGCCGAGGCCAAGCCTGCGATCGGCATGCCGCAACTCTATGAGTACGACGCGGCGGGAAATCTGCTGCGCCAGCCGGGGCTGCAAGGCGTGCACGTCCTGCCGGGCAATCAGATCGCCCGCGCGAACGGCGCCACGTTCGCCTATGACGCGCGCGGCAACCTGGTCAGTCGCCAGGCCGGCAATCGCAATGTTCATTATCGCTACAACGAATTGGACTTGCTGGTCGCCGTCGAGCTGGACGGCCAAACCTGGACGGCCACGTACGACGCCTTCGCACGGCGCAGGACTAAGACCTGGCAGGGGCGGACGACGACCTACTACTGGGACGATTTTCGCCTGGCCGCCGAGGTGCGTCATGACGGTTCGGTCCTGCTGTACGTCTACTTCGATCAAGTCGCGCTCGTGCCGTTCATGTTCGTCGAGTATGCGGCGCTCGACGCGGAACCGGCGTCCGGGCGGCGCTACTATCTCTTCACGAATCAGGTCGGCGCTCCATTGCGCGTGGAGGACGACGGCGGTCGCTCCGTCTGGGACGCGCGGCTGGAGCCGTACGGCGCGGCGCAGGTCAATCCGCGCAGTTCAATCGAAATGCCGCTCCGCTTCCCGGGGGCACTACTTCGACCCGGAGACAGGGCTGCACTACAATCGGTTCCGATACTACAGTCCGGAACTGGGGAGGTCCTAGATGCAAACAGGGCCAGAAATAAAGGCGTTTTGAGAGATGATCGCACCGGCGAAATCCCTTCGGAACCCAAGCAGTCCAAGAAGGGCAAGAAGCCGAAGGACAACGAAGCCCAAGTCGATCACGTGTTTCCGCGTTCCAAAGGCGGGCCCAATTCGTTCAGGAACGCCGAGGTTCGCTCACGAAAAAGCAACATCGAGAAAAGCAACACGGTCGAGGAGTAGTAGCATGAAGTCCAAATGGCCATTCGGTGACAGCGAGAACACTGCCGTTTTTACGAGCAAGAAGATTCTCGATGGCGCCGATTGGGTTTACTATGTGACTCATGACGCGGACGATGGCGCATGGCAATTCCATCCGCATAGTGGGCCGACCCCTGAAGCCGAGGCGGCGGTGGCGAGTTTCAAATCGATGCTCGGAATTGATGATTCCATCCGCGCATTGGCAAATCTGCCGCTTGGTTGGCATGCCTGGCGCAAGTCAAAATCGTCACCTTGGACGCGTTCCAAAATGGAGACTTCGTAGTGTCGCCGGCCGATCCTGTTCGAACAGTGAAACGCGTGACGTAGCGTCCCTCGAACGAATCTCGCTTACGCGAACTGCCGGCAAAACGCAAGAATAAGACAGGCGGCGCAATATCCATGTACCAACCTGAAGGCCTGCGTACCGATGAGTATCTGCCCTGGTCGCGGGGCCGCGGGAATGATGTCTGGGCCATGTTGCGCTCCGCGGCCGATGGGGATATTGCAACCCTGCAGGCCTTGATCGCTCGCGAGCCGTCGCTCGTCGACTGCGGGTATCAATACTATCGGCCGCTGTTTTTTGCGGTCCGAAGCAATCAGTTGGAGGCGGTGCGGTTGTTGCTTGATGCTGGTGCTGGCCCGATGTGCGACGGGCTGGGCTATCAGCCGAGCTATCGACCCAAGAATCCCAGTAATCTCCCCTGGCCGCCAACGATGGCCCGCGAACGCGGCTACGTGGAAATTGCTGCGTTGTTGGACGCAACGCTCTGGACACGGTTTCAAATCGCGCCGGACGGAGTGTTGTTGCCTGAGCCGATTCGCGCGCGTGACGCCGCCGAGGTTGGGCGCCTGCTCGACGCTCGGCCTGAGCTATTGCACATGGCGGACGGCTTTGGCAACAAGCCGATTCATTGGGCTGTGATGACCCGGCAGATGCCGCTGATCGACCTGTTGCTGGCTCGCGGCGCCGACATCGAGGCCATGCGTCCTGACAACGCGAAGCCAATCGACCTCACCAACGGCGACTACCACTACCGCGGCTGGCGCGACGTCCCGCGCTGGTTGATCCGTCCTCACGAGGTGCTGATCGGCTACTTGATCGCCCGGGGAGCGTACTATGACATCAGCACTGCCGCGCAACTGGGCGACTTGGAGCGCGTGCGTGCGCTGTTGGACGAACGTCCGGAGCGGGCGAACGAATTGCCCACGTCGTCCGATTACTACAACGGCGTACCGCTCCGCTGCGCGGCCAAGGGCGGGCATCTCGAAGTGGTGCGATTGTTGTTGGAGCGCGGCGCTGATCCGAATCGTCCGGAAGCGGTCGCGCCGTTCGGCGGCGCGCTGTACGAGGCGATCGGCGGGAAGCATTGGGAGATCGTGAAGTTACTGCTCGCGCACGGCGCGAATGCAAGCGGTCACGTCGAGTCCTCAGGCAACTGCTATTGGCGGGCCAAACGCGATGGCGCTCCGGCGGAAATCTTGAAGTTGCTGGCTTCCCACGGCGGCATGCTGGACGCGGAACTGGCGAGCTACGACGGCGACATCGAAGCGCTCGCCTTGATGCTGACGGCCAATCCGCAGTTGTGCGTATACGAGCACATGTCGACGGACGATGAGGAGGTGCTGAGGCTCGTAATGCGTTTTCAGCCCAGCGTACTCAGCAAGAAGACGTTCAACGGCGCGAAATCCGTGGAACATGCGCGCTGGTTGCTGGACCACGGAATCGATCCCCGCACGCCGAACTGGTTGGGCGTGACGCCGCTGCATCGGCTGGCAATCGAAGGCAAGATCGAGATGGCGGCGCTGTGTTTGGAATACGGCGCGGAGATCGATCCGATCGACGACGAATACAGCTCGACGCCGCTCGGCTGGGCGGCCCGCGCCGGCCGGAAGGAAATGTTGGAATGGTTGCTGGAGCGGGGGGCGAATGCCAATGCGCCGGCGGACATCGCCTGGGCACAACCGTTGGCGTGGGCCGAGTTATTTGGGCACGCGGAAGTGGCCGATGTATTGCGTCAGGCGCTCAAAGTCTAGGCGTCCGCTCGGCACTTTCTATGCGGTATGATTGTTTGGATCGAAATCGAGCGGCGGCCATGCGTCGATATCCCATCGTTCGGCCCTATGAGTGACACGTCGTCAGAACCGCGCCAGCGCCGCTCCTTCTCCTCGATGTTCTCGAAGGGCGTCGGCTTGCTCGTTGGCGGCGCATTCATCTTGTTTTGGAGCGGCCTGACGCTCCTGGCGGACGGGGCGATGCTTGCCTCCGCCGCTTGGCAAATCTGGAGCTATACCTACGCCGCGACGGACGGGATCATCCTCAAGAACGAAGTGGTCACTGATTCTAGCGGAGAAGACACCACCTATGATCTGGACCTGAGCTACGAGTACCGTGTCGCCGGCCAGAAATTCACGGGAACCAAGTACCGGCACAGCACGATGAAGACGCAAGGCAATTGGTGCCGCGCGATCGTCGAACGCTTTCCGGCCGATAGCCGCCGCACTGTGTACTACGATCCCGAGCAGCCGGAACGCGCCGTGTTACTGCGTGGCATCGAGGGGCTTGATCTCTACATCGTGTTGTTTTTGACGCCGTTCAACCTCGTGATGCTGACCGGTTGGGTGATGATGTATCGCGCGATCGTTCCCGCGTCGAGGCATGAGGACACCGGCGGCGTGCCGGTCCGCGACGATGGCGTGGAACTCCGTGCGTTTGTGCCGGACCATGGCGCGATGCTCGTCACGGCGCTAACGCTCGGCGGCATGTCGTTCGCCGCGATCTTTCTCGTCGGCTGCCTGACGGGCATGCGACCGAATTTACCCGTGATGGCGGGAGTCTGGGCCGTCTTGCTCAGCGTGACGGTTTGGTTCGGCGGGCGACGGTACCTTCGGAATTGGCTGGGGCTTTCGGATCTGATCATCGACCGCTTCGGCCAGCGCCTGACGCTCCCGGTGACGTTCGGTCGCAAGGCCCCGCTCACCTTGGGATTCGCGGACGTGAAAAAGATCACGATCAAGGAAGAACGCACGGTCGACAGCGAAGGCGCGGCGTCCTACACCTACGCCGTAATCGTCAAGCAGCACCGCGTCAGCGGCGAAGAACGCATCTTGCTCCAATCGGAGCGTGAACGCGCTGAACTGTTTCTCACCTGGTTGCGGAAGACGATGGGCATTGCGCCGGACGTGCAGCCGGCGAAGAAGAAAAATCGTCGCAAGTAACGTCTTGCCGTCGTCGCTTTCCTGCGTAGGCCAGCCCCAACGCGGAAGGTGGGGGTGTCTGCGTAATGCAGACGGCACTGGCGATCGTCGGATTCGGATGAAAAACGCGAGAAACGCGGTCATTACGCTGCAAATGGCGTTCGCCGACGGCTGGCCTGGACTTTGTTTCGCGGCGCGGTATGATTGCTGGACTTGATCCCGTCGCCGGTAGGCCATTGGATTTTGCCAGGTCCAATGGTTTTCTTGGGAACGCAGTGGCGTTCTTTGCATTCGGTCCTGGATTGCACATTTAGGGACCTGGAATGCTTTTCAGAGATTTTGGACTCTGTGAGTCCGTGCTGCGCGCTGTGACCGACGAGGGCTACGAGACGCCCACCCCTGTTCAAGCTGAGGCGATTCCTCACATTCTGGCCGGCCGCGACGTGCTGGCATCCGCCCAAACGGGCACCGGAAAAACGGCCGCTTTCGCGCTGCCGATCCTGCATCGCCTGTCGCTGGAGCAAGCGACGCCGCAACGCCGCCCGGCGCCGATTCGCTGCCTGTTGTTGGCGCCGACGCGCGAACTGGCTTTGCAAATTCAAGACAGCCTGCGCTGCTACGGACGACACCTGCGCCTGCGTTCGGCCGTCGTCATGGGCGGCGTGGGACAAGAGCCGCAAGTGCGAGCCCTGCAACGTGGCGTGGAAATCCTCGTCGCGACGCCTGGCCGGCTGATGGATTTGATTCAACAAGGCTTTGTTAAGCTGGACGCCGTCGAGACCTTGGTCGTCGACGAAGCCGACCGCATGTTGGACATGGGTTTCTTGCCGGACCTGCGCCGTATTGTTCAGAAGCTGCCCGTCGAACGGCAAACGGTGATGTTCTCGGCGACGTTCCCGCCGCCGATCGCCGAACTGGCCAACAGCGTACTGCGCGACCCGGTGCGGGTGCGCATCGCGACGACGACGACCAATACGCCGAAGATCGAACAAGCCGTGTGTTTCGTGCCGCAAGAGCACAAGACCACGT
>JAWXBP010000112.1 GCA_034440135.1 Planctomycetia bacterium | reverse complement strand
AGCCCTGGCCCAAGCGGTCCCTCCCGCCACAACGGCTAACTCCTCCTACGCAACCCGACCCCAACTCGGTTCGCGAATCTGAGAATGCAGTCGTCCTGGAGTCCGGCCGCCGATCCGGCAGGGGTTTGTCAGCCCGGCTGCGAACCAGGAGACTGGAAGGGCCGCCGCCTCCCCTCCATCAACGGGTTCTGGTCCACCGCTTCCCGATGTCCGAACAGCAGCGGCTTTTTGCCGACGAGCCCGTCGAATGGGAACTGGACGACGCCGAGGAACGGCTGGTGGCCACCGTGCTCTTTCCGCGCGGTCCGGCCGCGGAGTTCGATTACATCGTCCCCGATCGTTGGCGCGGGGTCATCCAGCCCGGCCAACGGGTCCGCGTTCCCTTTGGCAAGAGCGATCGCACGGTCGTCGCCTATTGCCTTCGCGTCACCAGCAAGGCGGTGGGCCGCAAACCGCTCAAGAGCATTGAAGGACTCGTCGATCGCGAACCGCTGCTTTCCCCGGCGATGGTGCGGCTCACGCAATGGATGGCCCTGCATTACCTCGCCCCACTGGGCCAGGTCTTCGAAACGGTCGTCCCCGCCGGCGTCCGCCAACAGGCCGGCACGCGTAAGACGGTTCTGCTCTCCCTCGCTCCGAACGCCAAGGAACTCCTCCGCGACCTCAAGCTCAAAGAGAAGCAACTCCAGATCGCTAAAAAACTCTTCGGCGATCCCCCCCCCATGACCGCGCAGCAATGGGCGCGGCTTTGCGGTTGCACGCCTGCGCCGATTCAAACTCTTCGCAAGCATGGCCTTCTGGTCACGGCCGAAGCCCGGATTCGCACGCGCGAGCATGACGAAGCCCCGGTCGCGCAGCGCGCGAACCTCGTCCTCAACCCCGATCAACAGGCCGCCCTGGACGCCATCCTGCGGCAACTCAACTCCCGCGAGCACCGCACCGTCCTGTTGCACGGCATCACCGGCAGCGGCAAGACGGAAGTCTACATCCGCGCGATCCAGGAAGTCGTCCGCTTCGGCCGCCAGGCGATCGTGCTCGTCCCCGAAATCAGCCTCACCCCGCAAACCAAGCACCGCTTCCGCGAACGTTTCGAGGAAGTCGCCGTCCTGCACAGCCATCTGACCGACAGCGAACGCCACTGGCACTGGCAGCGCATCGCCGAAGGGCGCGTGCCAGTCGTGGTCGGCGCGCGGAGCGCCGTCTTCGCCCCCACGCCGCACCTCGGGCTGATCGTCATGGACGAGGAGCACGAAGGTTCCTTCAAGCAGGACTCCACACCGCGCTACCATGCCCGCGACGTAGCGCTGGAACGCGCCCGCGATGAAGGCGTGCCGCTGGTGCTCGGCTCGGCGACGCCGTCGCTGGAATCGTTTCTCCGCGCCCAGCGCGGCGAATACGATCTCGTCGAGCTCCCGCGCCGTGTCGAAGGCCGCCCGTTGCCCGATGTCGTCACGGTCGACTTGCGCGTCGATTTCGTCGACAAGCTTTCGCGGGGGGCGCTCAGCCGGCAACTCGCGATCGCCATGAATCAGGCGCTGGAGCAAGGCGGCCAGGTGATCCTGCTCCTGAATCGTCGCGGCTTTTCCACGCACATCCAATGCCCGGCCTGTGGCTCGGTGCTGCAATGCCCGCACTGCGAAATCGCGCTCACGCATCACGTGGCGGACCAGATCGCGCTCTGCCACTACTGCGACTACCAGATCCCCGCGCCGGCCAAGTGCCCTGAATGCACGTTCCCTGGCATTCGTTACGGCGGTTTCGGCACTCAAAAGCTGGAACACGAAGTCCGCGCGCGCTTTCCCAGGTTTCGCTGCCTGCGGATGGATACCGACTCCATGCAATCGCACGGCAGCCATGAGAAAGCGCTCGAACAATTCCGCGCTGGCGACGTGCGGATCCTGCTTGGTACGCAGATGATCGCCAAAGGGCTGGATTTCCCTAACGTGAGCCTCGTCGGCGTCGTGAATGCCGACACCGCGCTCCACTTGCCGGACTTCCGCGCCGCCGAGCGCACCTTTCAACTCTTAGTGCAGGTCGCCGGCCGCACCGGACGCGGCGAGCGCGGCGGGCGCGTGCTCATTCAAACCTTCAATCCCGATCATCCCGCGATCCAGGCCGCGGTCCGCCACGACTACCAAACGTTCGCCGCCGGCGAGCTCCCCATCCGCGAAGCCCTCGGTTACCCGCCCTATGGGGCGATGGCCCGACTCGTGGTCCGCGGTCCGCGCGAAAAACAAGCCGAAGCCTTTGCGCAACAATTGGCCGCAGAAATCCAAATGGCCTTCACCGCCCGTAGCGTGGCGGCGCGCACGCTCGGCCCTGCACCGGCACCGATCGCCAAGCTCCGCGACAACTACCGTTTTCATGTCCAGTTTCAATCACTCGACGCGAACGGACTCCGCGCGGCCATCTCTGGCGCAACATCCGGCGCCAAACCCCCAGACGACGTCCAATGGATCATCGACATCGATCCGATTGATATGCTCTAGCGTATGGCAAACGCAAACGAATGGATTGGGTGCCACTGGCGGCTCGTCCGCCAGTGTCGGCGTTGAGTCGGCAATCAGCGTTCACCCCGCACTGGCGGACGAGCCGCCAGTGGCACCCCCGCACCCGAAAACCAGTGCTTAATTGAGCACTCGCGGTATCGATATTAAGGCGCCGCCGCGCTCGCGCTCGTCTCCTTCGGCTTCAACTGCTGCTCGAACCACTGGTGTTCCGGTCGCGCGAGCAAATCATCGATCGCCTTGCGCACCGCGTCGGCGCCCGCCTGGTTACCGGATTCCTGGGCGTGATCGGCGATTTCCCGCGCTTCCGGGATCAGTTCCTGATAAAACCGCTCGGCCACTTCGTACATGCCGTGCCAGTGTGCGTAGTCCGGCGCCATCATTGACGCGCCATGCCTTGCGCGGCGTCCTTCGTGATGCCAGAGGTAGAACCAGGTCCACTCGATCTTCTCATCGAACTCCTGCGGCGTCAGCAGTTTCTGCTCGCGGAGCGCCCCAATAATCATCTGCCCTGGCTTGGCAAACTTCTCGTTGTAGTTGACGACGAAATCGTCGTATTGCTTGTAGAACCCGTTGATGTAATCGGGCGTGTGGCAATGCGAGCAGACGTTCTTCATCTCCGTCCGCCGCTCTTCCGAAGTCTTGACGATCGTCTTCCGCCGCACCTCCGGATCGAGATCCTTGACGATCTTCCCCTCAGCGTCGGTGTCCATCTTCAAACTCACCGGCGGTCGATTCGTCCAAGAAATCCGCGTTCCCGGATCATGCGTCACCTTCTCGCCGTTCCGGGTGTTAGCCGACATATGGCACGTCGCGCACGTCGGCGCTTGCGAATAGTCCTTGCCCAGCACCCAGTCCTTGGCGTCGAGATTCATCTTGGCGTGCAAATCGCGAAACGCCACGCCATGCTTCGATTCCTCGTAGATTTCCTTCTGCGGATGATCCGGACCCAAGTGGCACTTGCCGCAGTTTTCCGGCTGGCGAGCGCGCCGTGGGGAAAAATCGTGACGGCTATGACATGCGGAACACGAGCCGCGCGAGCCATCCAAATTCAAACGCCCGATACCGGTATTCGGCCAGGTCCCGGTATGAAACTTCGGCCGCCCGCTGTCATCGCGCGCGATCGAAGCCAGAATCGCTTGATTCGTCGGCTGCCCTTTGTCGTCCGGTTTGAGATCGTCGACCGTGATCATCGCCCCGTCTTTAGATTGCAGCGCCACTTTGCTGCCGTGGCATTGCAAACAGCCCGTGAAGGCGCTCGCCATGCCGTTGACTTGCGTGACTTCCATCCCTGGTGTAGGCGAGTGCGGATTGAACGGAACTTTCGAGCCTTCCACCGTTTCCGCGAGAAAATTATCCAGCGACGCCAGGATATTCCCCGCCTTAGCGTGGTGGCTGGCCATGAACTCTTCGGTTTCCTGTTGATGGCAGCGTCCGCAGTCTTTCGGCGTGATCACCGTGGCGATGTGATGCCCGTAGTGATCGAAGCCGTCGACGTCCCCTTTCTGCGCAATGTGGCAATCGACACAGCCGACTCCCTTCACGGCATGCGTGCTTCCCTTCCAGTGGTCGATGATCCCCGGCGATGACTGCGCATGGCAGGTCACGCACTGCTGGCTGCTCACTGGCACCACGATATGCGGCGCCACCGCCCCAATCTCCTCGCGCTTCCGCTCGACTTCCATCCATTGCACGAAGATCAAGGAAACCAAAAACGCCGCGCCGAGCACGGCGATGATCCACTTTTTGGCGGTGAGAGTCATGTTGTTCTGTTGCGAGCGAGGGAATGTGGTGCGAACGCTTGGAAGTCGACGCGTGCGGAATGTCGAAGGCCGAAATCTGAATGCTGAAATGACGAAGGAATCGGCGGTTCCCGTTCACTATTCAATGCGGCACCGCCGCCTCATACACCGTGATTCCGACCAGCAAACACACCGCGACGATGCCCAAGTACACGCTAGCGTCCTGCCAGCCGCGTTTCTGGAGGAATTTATCGACCCACGGCCAGATGAACATCGACGTCACGATGAACCCGGTGCTCAGCACTGCGAACGTGCCGGGAAACCATTTCAACCAACGGAACGCGACGTAGAAAAACCACTCCGGCTTGATCACCTCTGGCGTGGATAGCGGGTCCGCCTTGTCGCCCATGGTGGCCGGCAGGATGGTAGCCAAGGCGCTGAGCATCAGCATCAGCACCAAGCCCATGATGATCTCGGTATAGAGATGATCCGGGAAGAAGTTGAAGAAACCCCCTTGCTTCTCCGCGGGCTCGTCCTCGAAATGCAATTCCGTCACGCCCTGCAAGCGAATGAACGTGATGTGCACGATCAGCAAGAGCACCATGGTGGCCGGCAACACCGCCGCGTGCAGGATAAAGAACCGCGACAGCGTCCGCTCGTTGTAGGTATTGCCGCCCAGCAACATCTGCTTGCCAAAGTTTCCCACGACCGGCACCGTGTCGGCGATATTCGCCCCGACCGTCGCGCCCCAGTAACTCAGTTGCTCGAAGACCAGGCTGTAGCCCGTGAAACCCACCAGCAGGGTACACATCAACAGGCACATGCCGATCACCCAGTTCAACTCGCGTGGGCGGCGATATGCGGCCGTGAAATACACGCGCATCTGGTGCAAAATCACCGCCGCGATCATGAACGTCGCGCCCCACTTGTGCAGGCTGCGCAGGTACCAGCCGTAGGCGGCCTCGTCAGTGATATAGTGAATCGACTCGTAGGCCGTTTGCGGCGAAGGCGAGTAGTAGAACGCCAGCAGAATCCCGGTCACGATCTGCACGACAAAGCAATACGCCGGCGTTCCTCCCAGGCAGAACCACCACCGTTTCAAATGATTCGGCACCGGCTCATTGGTGAACTCGCGCAGCTGATCCCCGGAGATTGGAATCCGCTCGCTGATCCAGTCGGTGAGGAAGCCCATGAGGGAGAAGTCGAGGAGAAAAGGAGTAGAGGAGAAAAGAATCTTCCGAGAAACAATCGCGTGTCAAAAAAGCCAACCGCCGCTTTCAATCCCTCCGTTACTCATTTACTCCTCCCACTACACCACCCGGTCCACCGGCACTTCGATAAACAGCAGCCCGTTCTCGATCCGCAGGGAATAGTGCGGCAACGACTGGTTCGCATCCTTGGGCGGGCCGCCGGTCGGTTTGCCTTGCGGATCGAATGTTCCGTTATGGCAAGGGCAGAAAAACCGATCGTTCACTGCTTCCCAATGCACCTGGCAGCCCAAGTGAGGGCAGGTGCTCGACAGCGCGATGAAATCGTCGATCGTTCCCTTGTCGCCTTGCCGCGCGATCACCACCTTCGCGCCGCTCGGCGCAAAGTATGTCAGCGCATCGCCGCTCTTCATGGAGTCGATCGTGGCCACGTACATCCAGCCCATGACGTCGGGCCCGGCCGGATACATGAATCGCCCGGCGATTGCAAAGAACGTGCCGTAGCTCGCGGCCAGTCCGACCGTCATCGCCACCGAAGACGTCGTGGCCAGAAAGCTTCGCCGGTCCGGCTCAGAACCGGGCGCATCCTCTGCGAGGTGAGTGTGTGCAGCGCTCATCGTCCGCCTCAGAGCAGCTATTCACGTGCCGAGTTATCCTGCTCGACGTATTACTTCGTTTTGCGAAGCGCTAACGGACCATCCAGAACAGGATTTACCGCCACACCAACAGCACAGTTACCGTCATCATCACGACGCCGATCACCACCACGCTCAACACCACGCCCAGCACGGATTCGCTGCAGAAAATATCGTCTTTCCGCATCTTCTGCTGCTGCTGATCCGTGAACGGACTTGGTGAGGAATGCTCTGCGGCGGTCATGCGTCCATCTCCAATTCGGGTAGCCAGCGGACAATCATGCGTCATTCGTCAGAAAAAATCAACCTGTGCCGAGTTAGCACGCCCGCGACCGCCGCCGCACGCTATCGCACACGGCTTGGCGCGCGCAACTGATGCCAGGCCACGCTCAATAAGCCCAGGGAAGGCTCAAAGTGATGGCCCGATCGCCTTGGCCTCGCAGACGAGTTCGCAATGCTCCGCGTCTGTCGGCGTACCCCGGAATACGGCCAGATCGATCTTGTGCCATTCAACGGCAAGCAGCTGTTCCGACCAACCCAATGCGATCATCAACGGTAGGATAACCTGCGCCACGATCTCGTGTTCGCTGGGGCGGTTCGTGGCCAGGCCACTGGAACGATACCACTTCAACGTAACGTAACCGCCCCCGAATCGGCACGGCTGTTGGGCGTGGTCGAACGAAGCTGGCCGAGGCGATCGGCTACGCCTTGAACCGCCGCGCCGCACTCACGCGGTTCTTCGACGACGGCCGCAGCCAACTCGCGGACCACTTGGAACGCTCGCTGCGGCCGGTGACGATCGGCCGCAAGAGTTATCTGTTCTTTGGCAGCCTGCGCGGCGGCCAGAACGCGGCGACGTTGTATTCCGTCGTACAATCCGCGCGGCTCGATCACCTCGATGTGAATGCTTACCTCGCGGACGTGCTCCGCCAACTACCAGTGATGCTTCCCACCGACACCGCCGCCATCCGCCCACTCCTGCCTGACCTCTGGGGCCTCAAAACATCCACGCCTCGCGCGATCAAGTACGACAAAACGCCACCAGCCGCCGCCGTCGCACCCACGCAAACCGCCGCGCCGTAATGGCGGTGCGTCAACGGTTACAGAAGACAGGTCGTCCTTCGGCACAATGAATCGGCGATCGCTTCCAAGTGGTTGTGAGCTGAGGTCCGTTTTCTGAATCGATTCAATAAAGTCGTCGCGATCATCGGAGTCTGCGTCAATTTCCAGCACTCTTGGAAAGCGATCTCCGTCAGAATAGTCACGGACAAAATCGATAGACCATTCCAGTGACTCTTTTCGCAATGTCATGCGAAGGCGTCGCAGAGCGCATTTGAAGGCGCGATTCTAGAACATGTCCATATTCGGCAATCTTGCTATGCTTTACCCCAACCCTAGCACCCGGTTCATCCGCTCCGCGATATCCTGCAGCACGTCGCGCCCCCCGCCGCCGACTTCGGCTGTGGCCCAGCCTTCGTAGCCGACTTCGTCGAGGGCTTTCAGCACCTCGGGCCAATTCTCGTCCCCTGCGCCGATGGCCACCCACTTTTTGTCGTGGCTGTAGCCTTTGAAGTCGAACTTGAGCATGCGCTTGCCGAGGGCGCGGATCCAATCCGCGGATGAGACGCCGTACTTCAGCATGTTGCTGCAATCGTAGTACGCGCCGACGAAGGGCGAGTCGAACTGGTCGACGTACTTCACCAGTTGCTCGGGCGTGGTGAGAAAATCGTTCCAAACGACTTCGATGGCGATCTTGACGTTTTTCGCTTCGGCGAGCGGCAGCGCCTTGCGCACCTCCGCCGTGCTGCGCTCCCAGACCTGGTCGAAGTTCTCATGGGCGGAATCGGCGACCTTGCCAGGCACGAGGAGCGCCGTCGTGCCGCCGTAGAAATGGCAATCTTCGATGGCTGTCTGGAGGCCCTCAAGTCCTTTCGCGCGGACGGCCGGATCCGGATCGGAGAGCCGCACGTTCCAGTGGATCGAATCGACCACGCCGTGAATGTCGATGCCGGTCTTGTCGCGCGCGGCCACCGCGGCGTCGCGATCGACGTCGCTGGGGCTATCGAGTTCCACGCCTTCGAAGCCGAGCTCCTTGAGCAGCGCGAACTTGTCTTCGATCGACCCGTCGGTCTGCACCATGCCGAACTTGACGGCCTTCTTCAGCCGTGGCCTGGCAGGTTCCGCCGCGAACGTGGGGCGAAAGCCGGCGCCAAGTCCGAGGGTGACGGCCGAGGCCTGTGCAGCTTGGAGAAATGCTCGTCGTGAAAGGGACATGGCGAGTTTTCCTGATCGACGGGTTCGCGAAGTGCAGCGTCGGGCAGTATAGCCGCGAGCCATAGCGCTCGCTACTAAGTTGAGCGGCGATCCGCGCGCCCTAAACCCAGGGAAGGCCACCGAAGCCGATGGCAATCGATACGTCTCCGAGGGCCTTCCCTGGGCTTGGATCGCAATGTTGCGCGCAAAAAAAAGCGGGAACCCGACGCGATCGCCGAGTTCCCGCTGAAGATCATGCTGAGTTCAAGCAACCAACTTCCGGACGACTACTCCGCGTCCCCGGCTTCTTCTTCAACTTCCTCGTCGTCGTCTTCGTCGTCGTCCCAATCGTCATCGTCCTCGTCGTCATCTTCCCAGTCGTCGTCGTCTTCGTCATCCTCTTCGTCGTCATCTTCTTCATCGTCCTCGTCGTCCACCTCTTCCCATTCATCCTCTTCCTCTTCGTCGTCGACGTCATCGTCGTCGTCGTCGTCGTCATCATCGTCCAGGTCGTCGTCATCCTCATCTTCCAAGTCGTCATCGTCGTCTTCCGCGCGCGGCTCGGAGGTCCGGGCGTCCATTGCGTCGGCCAGCCAGTCGCGATCCAACAGTCGCGGCGCAGCGTCCGCGCCTCCGTCCGCACTCTCCCATTGCTCAATGTCTGCGATAGTCACTTCAGACTCCTCGTTCGCGTCCACATGTGGTTTTGACTCGTGATTCCGCTCGGTCGTCTCCCCCGCCGCAGTGCGTGGCGAAGTCGACGGCGTTCGCAGAAACTCGGCGCGAGGCAGGTCATCCAGATGCCGCAGGCCGAATAGCTGCAAAAATCTTCTCGTCGTTGCGTAAACAAACGGCCGCCCCAACTCTTCGGCGCGGCCGCTAATGCGAACCAAATCCCGCTCCAACAACTGCCGCAGCATTTCACCGCACTGCACGCCGCGGATTGCTTCGATCTCGGCCCGCAGCACCGGCTGCCGGTATGCCACGACGGCGAGCGTTTCCATCGCCGGTCCGGAAAGTCGCATCTCGACGGGCGTAGGAAACAATCGGCGTAGCCACTTGCTGAACTTTGGTCGAGTCAGCAATTGAAAACCGCCCGCCACGTCTGCAACGCGGAAAGCCGCCCCTTGCCGATCGTAAAACTGGTTCAGTTGGCGAATCAATGTACGCGCTGAGGTACCGTCCGCCAAGCCCGCGAACTGGGCCAATTTCCTGCCATTGAATGGTTCGCCGGCGACGAACAGCACGGCCTCCAAACGGGCCATCGCTTCAGCTCGGGCGGCTGGTCCCAAAACACGTGTTTTTGGCTCTGTTTTGGCAATTTCCTGGCGCGGAATGGCCACCGGAATTCGCCGGCGAACCGTGTTCGCCCCCACATTCAGAGGGTGGCGATAGCGCAGCGCAGGGCACGACTTTCCCCAGGGAGACGAAATTCGCAACCCATCCCGCATCGCGGACACCCGTCGAGGGTTATGCTTGGCCACCAGGAAACCCCGGACTGATGCCTCACAGACTAGGGCGAAAGCACTGCCCCGACAAGGGCTTAGCGCGCGGCGCTCGGGTGCGGGCCCAGTTGCCGCACGACGCGCTGGATGGCCTCCAAGGCAGTGCTGCCCGAGGCCTCCACGGTGCGTTCCGCTTCCCCGGCGCGCTCCGGCGGCATCACACAGACGAACCGGTACGCTAAACGGCTGCGGCGGTCCGATTCCAAGGCATACGAAATCGCGCCTCGCTCGCGAAGTATTTGTTCGAGATCGGTGAATCGATCGACAGCGGCCGTCGTTGGGCTTTCCGGCTGATGATGGTTCGCTGTTTCCTCGACGGAATGCGAAACAGGAATCACACCCAGACTCGTGCCATGATCGTCGGGCGCAGTCTCTTGTCGACCGCCGGCGTACATCGCAGCACTTTCGGCGGGAGCGATCGCCGGCGGCGGCTCCATGGAAACGGCTGGCGCGTCGACCAGACCCTTCGCCGGCGGTTCCTCCGAGCTATTTGCTTCGAACTCCATCCGCGTGTTCCAGCGGCTGGCGGTTTGGACGCGCAGCCAGCGGCCAATGCCCTGGCCGACGAATGCCACGCCTGGGACCAACGTCAGGCAGAGCAATACGACGCCCCAGCGGCACGCTTGCCAAGTCGGGCCGGCTTCACCAGTTACGAGCGATTCCTTCAACACCGACGTCCTTGTCCGGTTGGCGCACGCGAAACGACACTATCAAGACGTCAGCATCATAGTTTGTCGACGTGAATTGAGACAACGCCGCATTTCGCACGGGTAAGTCGGGTGAAATGGGCGAACTACGTCGACTCATGTTCATTGCGAGGCACTCGCCTTAAATTGGCGCTCGCGCTCGATTTTGGCGACTCGCAAACGATACGTGGCATACCACTTTTCTCGGCCCAAGTCTTGTGCGACTAGATGCTCGACATGTCGGCCCCAGTTACGGATCGCTGCCTCGGAATCCCAATAGGAGATCGTGATTCCGAAGCCATCGGCGCCGCGAGTGCTTTCGATGCCCAGGAACCCGGGCTGCAACCTTGCGAGACGGTCCATTTCGCCCGCCATCGTGGCATAACCGGCGGCGTCCACAACAGTGCGCTGCGACGAGAAAATCACCGCATAGCACGAGCTCAATTGGCTGGGAGAGGGATCGCTCATGGTCATTCCTGGAAAAGCTGCGACTGGGTGCCACTGGCGGCTCGTCCGCCAGTGCTGGAGTTGACGCCGCAACTCACTGGCGGACAAGCCGCCAGTGGCACCCGAATGCTGTTTATCAAACGGAGCCTAGTCAGTCTTCGGCTCAAGGCGTACAGTCACACGATGTCGACGCGCCTCCAGGCGGTTGGGTTCGCGTCGGTAGTCAGTTTCTCGCCGTCGATCGAGGATGCAAGTGGAACCGCCGCCGACAATGGAACCGAGTACCGCGATCGATACCGAGCCTTGGCCAACGGGCCGGAAAAGCCCTGAGCCCATTTCGCGATACAATCTCGTGGCCATTGGCGGGGGCACGGCGGGCATCGCCGCCGCATTGGAAGCGGTCAAGCTCGGCGGCAAGGCCGCGATCGTCGAACGCGAACAACTCGGCGGCCGGCGCATTTTTTCCGGACAGATTCCACGCCGCGCCCTTCTGCAGGCCGCGCTCAGGTCGCATCAAGCGCGATGCACCATTGCAACTCCGTTCGCTGAAATCATGGCGAAGGTCCGTGCGTCGCGGGCCGCGGCGATTCAGCGCATGATGGATGCGCTAAATCCCCAGATCGACCTGTTTTTTGGCAATGCGCAGTTTGTGGGTCCCGATCAACTTCAGGTCGGCGACCAGACACTCCGTTTTCGACGCGCGGTGATCGCCATCGGCAGCCGAATGGCGCCGCCGGAGTTACCGGGATTGGAAACGCAAGGCTATCTCACCGAAGCCGCGGTCTACGAACTCGATGCGTTGCCACGTCGCTTGATCGTCCTCGGCGCCGGTGCCGCGGGCTGCGAATTTGCTCAGGCATTTCGGCGACTCGGCGCCGAAGTGCATCTGGTTGATGCCCGCGAAACCTTGCTTCCCGGCGAGCTCCCCGAAGCCGCGGCGATTGTCCAGCGACAGTTCGAGCGCGAAGGCATCACGCTGCGCCTGGGTTGGACACCGACGCAAGTCGATCGCGCCGGCGCGGCCAAGGTGGTGATTGTTGCCCGAAATGGCGACCGACTAAAACTGATCGCCGACGAAATCCTCGTCGCTGGCGAACGGAAACCAAACGCCGTGGATCTGGGACTGGACAAGGCTGGCGTCAAATGCGGAGATCAAGGCGTCCAAGTCGATGATTGGCTGCGGACGTCGAATCCGGCCATCTTTGCAGCTGGTAGCGTTTGCGGCTCTGACCACGCCGACTATCCCGAAGTCTTCGCGCGCCTCGCTGCGTGCAATGCGATGCTGTTACGTTATCGCCGGACGACGGGGCTCATGTTGCCGCACTGCACGCTTACCGACCCTGAAATCGCGCGCGTCTGGCTTTCGCCGAGTGCGGCGGCCGAGGAACCATGGGAAATTGACGTCCATCGCGCGGAATTGAGCGAGATCGACGACTGCCTCACAACCGGCGCAGCCCCAGGCTTCATCGAGATGGAAACGGCATTCGGAACCGACCGCATTCTCGGCGCCTTGGCTGTGGGGCCAAATGCCGGCGGCCTCCTTGCTCCCGTGGTCCTGGCCATGACGAATGGGCTGGGACTTAAGGCGATTGCAAAAACTCATTTCTGTGACCCAGCGCAAGCCGCGGCGTTTCAGCGGCTGACCAGCAAATTCGTGCGCGAACGCCGGTCGCCCCGCATCGAGGGCTGGCTGCAGAAGTGGCACTCGTGGCGGCGGTCGTAATTGTGGACCAGGGAATTGTCCGCGGCGCGACGTTGCCGTCGCACGACTTCGCAATTGCCCCCTATAATTACGAGGTTCCCAAGGAGTGGCGATGACGCGGTTGGTGTTGGTTCCTGTCGTAGCATATTGGGCGGTGGCGCTGGCGGCGCTGCTGCTCTTGGTGCTATGGTTCTGGAGCCAACGCAGCTTGCCCCTTTCCACGCGGCGTTCGCGGACCCTGGCCGCGTTGCGGTTGGGCGTGATTCTGCTGGTCGTCGCGGTGCTGCTGCGTCCAACGCTTGTCTACACGAAGATCGAACGGCAATCCGCCACGATCGGCGTGCTCGTCGATCGGTCCCGCAGCATGCTGGTTGCCGACGCGGCCGGCAATCGTACCCGCTGGGACGAATTGACCCGCGCGTTCAGCGACGCCTGGCCAGCATTTGGGGAGTTAGCCGAGGAGAGCAACCTCAAACTGTACGAATTCGATCGCACGCTCGCGCCGCGCCCATTCACGGCGGAAAAATTCGACCTGGGCGGCCCGCCCGAAGGAGACCAAACGGCGCTGGGCTCGGCGATCGCCGACGTGCTGGATCGCGAATCCGGGGGCCGCCTGGCGGCGATCATTGTGGCCAGCGACGGCGCGCAACGGGCGCTGCCGCCGCGCGATCAGTTGCCGCAAAACGTCGCGCGCCGGCTGGCGGACCAAGGATCGCAGATCTATACGCTGACTTTCGGACAACCGCGCGGGCTCGGGCAAACGCGCGACGTCGCCATTCGCGAGCTCGTCACGGCGCGCACCACGTTCGTCAAAAATGAGTTGGTCGTGGAAGGCACGCTCCAAGCCGATGGGTTTCCCGGGCAATCGATGACCGTGGAACTGCTGTCGGAATCGGCGCCGGGCAAGATGATCGTGGTGGATTCCGTGCCGGTGAAGATTCCTGAACAAAACGTGCGCCAGAACGTGATTCTGAGCTACATCCCGGAAACGGCCGGCGAATTCAAGCTTACGCTCCGCGTGGCCGCCGCGCCTGGGGAACTGGTCCGTACCAACAATGAGATGAGCACGTTCGTCACGGTATTGGCCGGCGGCCTGCGCGTGCTCTATCTCGAAGGCGCCGTCCGCAGTGAACAAAAGTGGATTTACCGCGCGCTCGACGCCTCGCAGGACATTCAGCTCGACGCCTGGCGATTGAACGCGCAAGACCCCACGACGCGCCCCGCTGAATTGGCGAGTGCGTTTCAGCCTGGCAAGTATGACGTCTATATCTTCGGTGATTTGGACCAACGGGCCTTCGATCCCGCGGAGTTGGAGTTGCTGGCCACGCGCGTCGAGGAAGGCGCAGGATTGATCATGCTGGGCGGATTTCACAGCTTCGGCCCCGGCGGATATCAAGGCACCAAACTCAACGACGTGCTCCCGATCGAAATCCAACGCACCGAGCGCCAAGATTTCGACGCGCCGATTGCCACCGACCTGCATGTCAGCGGCGAAGTGAAAATGCTGCCGACCGAGGTTTTTGGCGCGCGGCATCCGATCATGGCGCTCGGGCCGCGCGATCAAAACGTAGCGCTCTGGCGCGCGTTGCCAGCGCTGGAAGGTGCGAATCGCTTCCGCCGCACCAAGCGTGGTGCGAATGTGTTGGCGGAAAGTGAAGATAAGGCGCCGCTACTCGTGGAAAAGCCGTACGGCCTCGGACGCGTGCTGGCGTTCGCCGGAGATTCCACCTGGCGTTGGGCCCTCAGTGGACACGAAGACGCCCATCGACGGTTCTGGCGACAAACGATTCTTTGGCTCGCACGGAAAGACGAAGCCACGGACGGTTCGGTCTGGATCAAACTCGCCGAGCGCCGCTTCAGCCCCGCCGCGCGGGTGGAGTTTACCTCCGGCGCGCTCGACGCCGACGGCCTGCCGGTGACCGGCGCGGAATTCACCGCGCGTGTCACGTCACCTGACGGCAAGACGCAAAGTATTGGCCTCGCTCGACAAGGTGACCAGGCGCTCGGCACGTTTCTCGGCGGCCTGGAAGCGGGCGACTACACGCTCGACGTCGAGGGTACGAAGGACGGGAAATCCCTCGGCCAAGGCAAATCGCGGTTCCTGGTCTTTGCTCAAGACTTGGAACTCGACAACCCCGCCGCGGATCCGGCTTCGCTTGCTTCCCTCGCTGCGATGACCGGTGGCCGCAGCCTGCCCCCGGAACAATTGCCGGCGCTCTTGCGCGAGTTGCAAGACAAAGCCCGCGACTCGGATGTCTCCAGCGAAACTAAGCAATCTTTGTGGGACAACTGGCTCGTCCTCATCGCCTTCGTGAGTCTGCTGGCGACGGAATGGTATCTGCGTAAGCGCTGGGGCCTGGTTTAACGCTCGGCGCGCGCCGCGTTCGTTGCGCGCGGCCGAGCGTTCACGTGCCGGCTTGGTTGCGCTGCGTCTGCGCGCCCAGCTTGCTACTACAGTGACAATCCGCCCAGCGGTTGCCGATTGCGCATTTCTCGCGCGGCCTCGACGATTTGATTTGCTCGTTCGCGAAGACGTTCCGAACTCCGCGCGACTTCGCTGGCGTCTTCGAGGGCTTCTTTGTAGTTGCCTTCTTCGAGATTGGTCGCTGCTCGGCTGAGATACGATTCGTTCAACTTCGCGACGCGCGGCAACGTGACGACCAGGCCCACCACGAAGGCGACCGCCGCCGTGGCGCCAAGATACAGCGGGTCCTGCGGAAAGCCGGTGATGACAGCCACGCCGAGTCCACACAATCCACCGACTGCAAATAACATCCCAAACAATTGTCCATCCGAATCACTCGGCAGTCTTCGGTCGCGGCTGATGTGACTGCCTTCGCCCCCGATTGCCACATTCGCGAGCGACCAAATCACCAAGAGGTTCGCCGCAATGCCTCCCACGATCAAATGCATGGCCGCAGTCGTTAGCTGGTCGAGCGTGGTCGGAACTCCTGCCTAAGAAAATAATTCGTGGACGCAGATCCTGTGGCTCTCAGAGATCGATTCGTCGAGTCCACTTTGAAATATGGCACGTGGCGAATCGGCGGAGCGCGGGTTAGTGCGAGTCCCAACCGTCCACGGGCGTTGTAATCGTTAGAATCGGCCCCTAAAATCACTGCGGCATCACTCGTCGGCTGGATTGCGCTAGCGTCCCGAAGGATTGAAGCCGGTCGAGTTTACGGCGTGTCACTTCGGATCGCGTCGCTCATTCCCAACACAGGATTCAGGCATGGACGAATCGCCCAATCCGTACCAATCGCCACTTGCTCCATCGCAGGCACTGGATTTGCCGGAGCAGGACTCGAATGATTGGAACGCGCTTTCGATGAAGAAGCGGCGATACCTGATAGCCGTGCTAGTTGTGATGTTTCTGGTGGGTCTTTTCGAGGGAATTCTGCCGTTAACGGAACAGCAAATGAGACGTCTTGACACGATCTCCGGGATCATTGCGGCGGTACTCATTTATCAATGGTGCGTAGCAGATGCCCTGCAGCGTTCCACTGCGCTATGGAAGTACGCGGCTTTGACATTCGTTATTTGCCCTGGGCCGATCATCGTCCTCCCCATACACTTCGTTCGCACGCGCGGCCTTGGGCTAGGGCTAGGCTCTGTTGACGATTAAATCCGCTTTAGGCGGATGAATCCGAGGGCCAGTTGGATGATTGCCAGAAATGTTTGTTTCAGTTTTTCGTAGCGAGT
>JAWXBP010000111.1 GCA_034440135.1 Planctomycetia bacterium | reverse complement strand
GAAATATGAGTGAGCTGCTGACGAGTTTCGGGTTCACTGATAGAATGCGAATATTAGTGACCGGCCCTCCCTGGCGCGCCGGTCCGCCGCCCCGGCTCCCGGGGTCGCACTCCGCATCTCGGAGTATCCAGCAGAACCCCTCTGCGCAGGTACTCCGATGCAAATCAGTCTTTGGCCGCTCGCCAAGCTGCAGCCGTATCCGAATAACCCCCGGCAGAATGACGATGGCGTTCAGGCCGTCGCCAACAGCCTGCGGGAATTCGGTTTCCGCCAGCCGATCGTCGTGGACGCCGACGGCATGATCGTTTGCGGGCACACCCGTTACAAGGCGGCACAATCGCTTGGGCTGGAGAAGGTCCCGGTCCATGTGGCCAAGGACCTGACGCCCGAGCAACTAAAGGCGTACCGGATCGCCGACAATCAGACGGCGACGCTGTCGAGTTGGGATCTGGACCTCCTGCCGCTAGAACTCGGCGAACTCAAAGCGCTCGACTTCGACCTGGGACTGCTGGGGTTCGATCAAGACGAACTGGCGAAGCTGTTGAACCCGGACGTCAGCGACGGGCTTTGCGATCCGGACGAGATTCCGGCACCGCCCGACGAGGCAGTCACGCAGCCAGGCGATCTGTGGATTCTGGGCGAACACCGGTTACTTTGCGGCGATTCGAGCAAAGCCGAGGACGTGGATCGGTTGCTGGGCGGTGCGACGATCCATTTGGTCAATTCGGACCCGCCATACAACGTAAAAGTCGAGCCACGATCCAACAACGCCATTGCCGCCGGTCTGAGCTCTTTCGCCGGCCCGAAGCACCATCAATCTCTGGATTTGGCGCGGCACCCAGGGAAATCTAAGCCGACGCAGAAGAAGCTTCGAGCAAAAGATCGACCGCTGGCCAACGACTTCGTGAGCGACGCGGCGTTCGATCAACTGCTCGCCGACTGGTTCGGCAACATGGCGCGTGTACTCGCGCCCGGTCGAGGCTTCTACATTTGGGGCGGCTATGCGAACTGCGCCAACTACCCTCCGGTCTTGAAGAAGCACGGCCTGTATTTCTCGCAAGCCATCATCTGGGTCAAAGAGCATCCCGTTTTGACCCGCAAGGACTTCATGGGCAACCACGAGTGGTGCCAGCCTCCTGACACCCAGGTGCTGACCACTAGCGGAACCAGTCGGTTAGGCGATTTGCGAGATCGCGACCGTGTTGTCAGTTTTTACGCGCACAGCGCCGCCGTGGTGGGTCTCCGCCGTGGCCTGGATGTCCAGGTGGCCAAGCGAGACTACGATGGAAGTCTATACGGCGTGACTGTGGGAAAGCGGCAATCCTGGTCGACCGATGGACACTTGTGGACGGTCCGGCTGACCCAAGATTATCCCCGCAAGTGGTGCGTCTACCTGATGCGTCGTGGAAGCTGTTGGCGGGTTGGTGTCACCAAGATGCGGACCACCTGGGGCTTCGGCTTGAAGGGCCGGCTTTGCAGTGAACACGGCGACGAGGGCTGGATCCTGGGCCTGCACGACTCGCATGCTGAGGCCCGTATCCACGAACAACTGGTGTCAATTCAATTCGGTATTCCCCAGACTTGCTGGAAAGAATCGAGAATTGCCAGACAACGCCAGTGCTCTGACATCAAATTGCTCTACGCAGGCCTCGACCTCGCACAGCTCGATCGGGCAGCTGATGTAGTTCTCGCGAAGTACCACCGGCGACGGTCGTACCCCTTCGTTCGCCGGGACGATACGCGTGCCAAGTTTGGCCGGCGGCAGTCCATTCAAGTTCGTGCCTGCAACTTGTTGCCGGAAATCATGGAAGTCCCAGTCCCAGCTGGGGGCGCAACGACGCAGTGGCAGCCGCTGCGCGCCATTGATGTGCAGGATTATGCCGGCCCCGTCCACTCGTTGGGCGTCGCTCAGCACCAGCACTATATTGCCGATGGGTTGGTCACACACAACTGTTTCTATGGTTGGCGCGAGGGTGCAGCGCACGTGTACCTTGGTCCGAACAATGCCGTCGACGTCTGGAGCATCAAGAAGGTCAGCCCGCAGTCGATGGTGCATTTGACTGAAAAACCAGTCGAGCTGGCGGTGCGGGCGATGCAGTACTCGTCGCGACCCGGTGAGAATGTGCTGGATCTCTTCGGCGGCAGCGGATCGACGCTGATCGCCGCCGAACAGACCGGGCGTCGAGCGTATCTGATGGAACTCGACACGCTCTATTGTGACGTGATCATTCAGAGGTTCGAAAAGTTCACCGGCAAGAAGGCGGAACTATGCAGCCACCGCGTTTTCAGTGGCCCGAAATGAATATCGTGCGGTCAAGACTGGAGTCGCCATCGCCATGAGCCAAACGAAACAGCCAATGTTCGGCATGAATGTCTCGCTTCCGGTCAGCAAGAACACCACGGAAGCCACCGCCATTACAACCGTGATCCGGCCGATCCACGCAACGGCAGAGTGCCGTCGAAACGCCATTGCGCCGATGCCAACCACAAACAGCGTGTTCGCAGCTGCCCCGCACATGCACGCGGCCAGTTGCCCACGCGCAGGCGAATCGCTCCCCGCTTGCGACGGAATCTCATACGTCCCGACGAACGACAAGAAAGTGGCTTGCCAACCGACCATCGAGTCCCCGGCCAAAGTGAAAGCCGGCAACAACTGGCAGATGCCGAAGGCCGCGACGGCGAAGCCAAGCGCGCACCAGTGGTTGGAAAACAGGTTCATGGTTGCCTCCGTAAGCCAGTGGCGGCAACCTCGGGCCAATACAACGCGCATTCGGGCATTTCTGCCACAATTGCTCGGCCGGTGCAAACAGTTTGGAAATGGCGGCCACGTGAACGCCCACATTTGCCCGTGTTTCGCACGGCGGGAAGCGTCGCCCACTTGGGCGACCAACGACGAAACGCCCGCACGTGCAAAACGTGGGGCGTCGTCTTGCGGCGCGGCTAGTGGCGGCCGCGGCGCTGGGGTTTCTTCGATTCTGACTCCGGAAAAAACGGGTCAAGCTGGTCGGCGATCGCCAGCAACACCTCGACCAGATCGTCGGCGTCAATCGAGCGGGAGCGTCGCCCTTGGTCGATCTCCCGTTGGACCTTGGCGGTCACAAGGCGGATGGCGTCTGCGAGTTCGTGCATCGTTGCGTCTCCCTTTACGCGTTCGCCAGGAACTTGCCGCGCTCGCCCTTCTTGAATCGCGACTCCTTACCATGGGCCGTGATGTCCCGCACCAGCGCCGAGTACAGCGTCCGCTCGGGCGTCTTGCCGCCGGGACTCGTCCAGTAGTTCTTCGCGGCCATAGCGGCGACGAGTTCTTTCGTGGTCATCGCTTCATTGGTTGCACCGAGCACCTTGGCCGCCGCGTCGAGGGCGCTCAGCTTCTTGTCGTCGGGCTTGGCCTTCGACGCACGAGGTTTTTTCGGCACGGCCTTGGGCTTCTTGGTCGTCTTCGTGGCAACTTTCTTCGCGGTCATCGTGTGTCTCCGATGGTTCGCGAGTGCGATCGCATCAAGCCTGTCTCGATGCCAGCGCACTCGACGCGTCACACATCTACCTCAACGTGCCGAAACATCCAGCGCATTGCGGCAGACGTGGCAAACTATTCGTGTAGTTCCCGTGAAGAAAACCCTTAGCTGACCCCGGGGGGGGATCAAATCTCTGGGAAGATTTCGATCGTATACGTCGGGGGAGCCGCGCGCGCATTTTCGCGAAATTCGTTAGGGGGGAGGGGTGCGATGGTTCGAGGCAGAAAACCCAAGCCGACACATCTGAAGATGCTGGCCGGCAATCCCGGCAAGCGGCCGCTGAATAAGCATGAGCCGGTCGTGGACAAAGCTTTCCCGCCTTGCCCGGAACGACTGCAGGGCAAAGCCCGCGAGGCCTGGGAGCGGTTCAGCCAGGAATTATCCCGCTGCGGTGTCGGCACCAATCTCGACGCCGTGGCGTTGGAGCTCTTGTGTGAGTGCTACGCCGCCCATCAGGAAGCTGCCGAGCAGGTGGCCAAACTTGGTCCGGTCTGGATCGAAAAGCAAGCGCCCGGCAAACTACCCAAGTTCAGCTATTCGCCGTTCTGGGTGATCCAGAAAAACGAGCACAAGAAACTGGTGGCTCTGCTCACTGAATTCGGGATGACCCCTTCGAGCCGGTCACGCGTGGTGGCGGACAATCCCTATCCAGACTCGAATCCCAAGGCCAAGTACTTCAAGTGGTGAAGTGCAACATGAACAACGACCAACGAGAGTTGCCGCCTTGCCCAGAACGCCTTCAAGGCGCTGCTCGGGAAGCCTGGGAACGATTTTCCCAGGAGCTAGCCGACTGTGGCGTGGGGACGCAACTCGATTCCGCGGCGCTCGAACTCCTGTGCGAGAGCTATGCGGCGCATGTCGAGGCCGCGGCGCAGGTCTCGAAGCTGGGTGCCGTGTGGGTCGAGCGCCAGGAGCCTGGCAAGTTACCCAAGTTCACGTACTCACCGTATTGGGTGATCCAGAAGAACGAGCATAAGAAGCTGGTCACACTGTTGACGGAGTTTGGGATGACGCCTTCCAGCCGATCGCGAGTGCAGGCAGCACCCAAATCGGACGCCTTGGATGAATTCCTGCGGAGCTACCCGGCGTAACGCTCAATCACCATAAGGTGCAATTCAGCATGCCCACCAAGCCCAACAAGAAGGTCGAGCGTGCCCGCCGGCGGCAGCAGGTGGCGGAACTCTATGTCCAAGGCTGGAATCAATACGCCATCGCCGCGCATCTCCACATCTGCCAGACGACGGTCTGCTTCGACTTGAAGGCGCTCCGCAAGGAATGGCGGGAATCGTCGATCCGTGACTTCGATACCCTGCGGGAACTGGAACTGAAGAAGCTGGAACACGTCGAACGAGAAGCCTGGGCCGCCTGGGAACGCTCGCAGAAGCCGCTGCAATCAGCTGTCTTGAATGGCGACGGCAGCGCTGCCCGCGCCCGCAAGACCGTGAAGAACCAGCACGGCGATCCCCGCTTCCTGGAGCAAGTACAGAAGTGCGTCGCTCAGCGCCGGGCGCTCTTGGGACTCGATGCGCCGACCTTGGTGGCCCCGGTTACCCCATCCGGCGATCCAATCAAGCTCGCACCGGACACAGTCGTCGTCATCCAGCAATTGAGGGCCGAACTCTTGGGCGATGCCAGCTATCTGCAGTTTTTGCGAGGGCAAGTCGTGGAGAATGAACCGGGCAGCGAGTTGCCGACAATTTGGCCCAGCGAGCCGCGGCACGCGTTGCGGAAATTGACTGAGGGCGTTTCCAGTTGCGTCGAGGTCGAGTCATACAAGTCATGACCGACGAAACAACGGCTTCGTCACTTCTCGCTCCGTGCGGGGGTCAGGGGGAGGTTGTGTTTGATCCGCATCATGTGCGGGCCTAAGCTCGCATGGCGGCACGAATTCTCTCGCTCGGCGTGATCAGAGAGGAACAGTCGCCGGCGTTCCTACTTGGAACAACCAAGCTGGCCGCCAACGCTATGGTTCGAACGCTACCAGGTTGGCCAGCAACCGATACGCTCCCGGCGTGCCGAGCGGCAGCTGGCGATAGAGGGCGTACGCGGAGTAGATGTATGCCCCCTTCCCATGGCGTGCATAAAGTAGGCCGCCAAGTTGCTGCGGCTGTTCTTGGTCGTGACATTCCAGCAACGGCTCGTAGCGATCGTCCCAAGACTGCAAGAACTTGGATCCCCGCTGTTCGAACCAACCGTCGAAGTCTTTTTCGCTAATACGATTTGGCGATGTCATCAGCGGATGATCCGGGCGTAGGATCGTCACCTTGGCGTCTTCCTCGCTTACTTCTTCCGGGTTCCGACTCATGGTGTAAGGAAATGGCCCATAGTTGCGATCAAACTCAGGCGTCTGGTAGTGCACCACCAGCGTTCCACCGCCGTGAACGTAATCGAGCAACCTTGGATTCGCGGCGATTAGGTCCGCACGCACAGCGTACGCACGAATGCCGATCATAACGGTGTCAAAGCGACTCAGATCGCCTTTCTCCAACTCCGCGTTGTCCAGCAGCGTGACCGCAACGCCCAATTGGGCAAGGGCCGCCGGGATCTCGTCGCCAGCACCCATTACATAGCCCACGTTTAGCCCCTTAGGAATTGTCACGTCGACAGAGCGCAGGCGTTGCTCGGCCGGTCGAAAATAGTGCGCGCGCCCAAGGTCGCGGGCTGTGACTTCCTCATAGCCTTCGGTGTATTTTTGCCCGGCACAAATGGCGACTGCCTTGATCGTTACGGGAACGTCACCGAACGTCTCAGGCACTTGAATCCTAAACCGCAGTGAGATTGCTTCGTCCGCACGAGTCAAGGAAAACAACTGCTCAACCGGTTCCGATCGCCAGCCTGCCGGTAATTCCAGCGCGAGCTTGCCTTCGCTGCCATCGATCGCCCCGTTGCGAACTCTGACGTTCACGACATGTTGCCGCTGTCCACGGACGATGATTGCGTTGGCGTTCTCGAACGCCACCGAGATTCGCGGCACGACTTTCAGCGACTGCTTGAGTTCGCCGTACTCCGGATGATGGTAGCGAGTTTGCAGTGGTCGCCAGAATCCCGTTTCCAGCCCGTTCACTGACAAGACGACACTCCCCTGCAGCTCCGCGACGCCGTTGTTTGGGCGAGATTCGACAACTTCGTAGAATGGCTCGGCGATCGAATGACGTCGCCACCTCGGACGCGTTGGCGACAAACCCTCAGGGACGCGCACCTGTACCGTAGTTGTCCAGACCTTGTTGTATTCCAGTGGCGTTGAAGTGAGTTGAAGCTGTTTCACACCCCACTTTTCCTCCGCTACCGGGTAAATCGTGCCGCTCACAATCTCAACCGGGATGTGGCCACGATGAACAACGCGCAGAGTGACTTGAATCGTCTGACTCGGAACCATGTCCTTGAGTTCGACCCGAGGGTTGTTCGAGTCCGCGCTGCCTTGATCAGTAACGGCCGTTGCAACCACGTCGAAGTCAATTCCCAACGAACGTCGCAGTGCCACGTGGAACTGACTCTCTTTCTCCATGACACGAACTGCCAGAGTAAGGCCGACCTCGGTTGAGATCTTCGTGCGCTCCATCTCATCAATCAGCGCCTTGGCCGCCTTCGCACCGTCAATGAGCGCCGGCGCCACGGCATCGAGTTGGCGCGGATCGTACGTTGCCCAGGCCCGATCGACGCAGCTTTGCATTTCCTTGAGTCCCGTCGCGAGCCAGTCCGGCGGCGAGTCGCCGGCAAACTTGCTCAGTCCGACAATACTCGTATCAAGGCCGTCGAGAAACGATTGCTCACGCTGCGGCGCGTAATTGGGCAGCGTGGTGCGGGTCAAGCGATAGTACGAGACGCTCTCCCCCGCCGGACCGTCATGTCCAGTGAAGCCTTGCGAGCGCTGGAACCCAAGTCCATAGCGGGCAACTTGGGCGTAGGAGCGCCCGAGCACGGGATTGAATTCGCCCGTCGGTACGGCCAAGGTCCATGCGTCCTTGTCTTCTGATCGCCAATCAGGCTGAATGTTATTGGCATACAGCTTTTGGGGCTGCCATGGCTCTAGCAACGGATCTGGAAATCGATCTGCCTTCGCAGCTGCTTCGAAGGCCTGCTTTGCCAACACGCCAGCAAACTGGTGATGTCCATGGCCATCGCGCGCATCGCCGCGGAACCGCGACACAATAATGTCGGGCGTAAACCGCCGAACTTCCTCAACCAACTCCTTCAGCACACGGTCGTCGCCGCCCCAATGCTTGACCGCCTCCTCGAGCGTTTTGGAGTATCCATAGTCGGCAGCGCTGGAATAGCGGACGTCGACGCCATAGTACTTCGCCGACTCCGCATGCTCTAACGTGCGCAAGATGCCTAGTTCATCAAAGGAGTGTTTGGAAATCAGATTCGCCCCGCCTTCGCCACGCGTCACGCTGAACAACATCGTTTGCGCGCCGAGGCCCCTCGCGCAGTAGGTCAACATAGCGCCGTCCTCATCATCCGGATGCGCCACGATGTGCATAACCTTGGCCGTGGACTTGAGTTCCAGCAGAGTTTGATAAAGCCCCGCCGCTCCCTGATTTGGCGGAATTTCGTCATTCCCTTGCGCGGCCGCGCGCAGCGGCACAGCGAAGATGCACGCCAGCAAGGCGATCTTGCGAGTATATTGGACTGTCATCACAGAATGTCCTGCGAACACGGTGGGACGGGCCTGCTATTGAAGTTCGGTGGGGGACAATGACTTCCGCAACGGCTTCTTTTTGGTCATTGCTGCTCCTTGTTCAATAGGTGAGGTACGATCGTAGCAATCACGGCCAGGCCAACCAAGGACCATCGCAGACGAACGAACGGAATGTGCACGTGCTAAGTGAATTCGCCACCGCTTCCAGGCGACTATTATCTCTTGGTCAGCAAGGTCGAGCGCAAAGTGCGTTCTCGTTCTTTTTATAGTTTCCCCTTAGCTGCCCGGCATAGTGAGATTTGGGCCGGCCCAAAGCATCTCTCCCGCGGGCAAGGTTGTTACCAATTCACTGGAAGTGGTAACAAGTTCGCTTGATGTTGGCCGGACGGCGAGGTAACTGTCGAGCGTTGATGCAACCCTTCGTATCTCGGCTACACTACTCAAACGATCTCATTTGTTCGGTCTCGTGCAATTTGCTCCATTGACCAGTTGAGATCTGTTGATTGCAGTAGAACTTCTTGCGCCTTGGACACATCACAAGTAGATCACAACTCCATGAGTGCTTCTGCTCGCAACATCAGTTCAATTGCCGTTTTCGTCATGGCGCCACTGCTGAGTATCAACCTCTCCGGTACTGGCAGGGCCGCGGCGATTGAACTCGCGGCCGGCGAGCGTTCCGCGCGACCCCAACAGCCGCAGGCGGCTGTCGATCCACGAGGCATAATTCATGTCGTGTACGGCGTGCGCAACACAATTCAGTACTGTCGCTCGTCCGATCGCGGCAAGTCGTTTTCGACGCCGAGCAAGTTGCCCGATTTGGGTGTAGTGGCCCTGGGGATGCGGCGCGGCCCGCGCATCGCCGTGGTCGATGATCAGGTATGCGTGACGGCGATCGGCGGCCCCAAGGGTTTAGGAAACGACGGCGACGTGCTGGCCTGCCGTTCCGCGGACGGCGGCAAAACCTGGCAAGGTCCGATTCGTGTGAACGATGTTCCGCATGCCGCGCGCGAGGGGTTGCATGGCATGGCGGCGGGCTCCGACGGCCTGTTGTGTTGTGTCTGGCTGGATCTTCGTGATGGCAAGACCGAAGTCATGGCTTCGACATCGCGCGATCACGGCGCGACTTGGTCCAGCAACGTCCTCGTGTACCGTTCTCCGGGCGGCAGTGTTTGCGAATGTTGTCATCCGAGCGTGGCCATTGGACGCGATCAGCGAATTCACGTACTATGGCGAAACTCTGTGGCTGGAAACCGCGACATGTATGTCGGAACGTCAAACGACGCTGGTCAAACATTCGGTGAGGCGATGATGCTAGGCGCAGATCATTGGCCGCTCGATGCTTGCCCGATGGATGGCGGCGCAATTGCGTGTTTGGCGGATAACTCGATCGCCGCCGCTTGGAGGCGCGACAAGTCGGTG
The DNA here is from genome assembly GCA_034440135.1 of Planctomycetia bacterium. Classification (NCBI taxonomy): domain Bacteria; kingdom Pseudomonadati; phylum Planctomycetota; class Planctomycetia; species Planctomycetia bacterium. Next base: position 5,588 of record JAWXBP010000111.1, on the reverse strand, counting down.
AACCTTTATTTACCGCAGCAATCGGAAGTCCGTTCCCTGGGCGAAGGCGAGCAGCCCTGGATTGCCACCACAGATCGCGGTGCGTTCGTTGTCTGGCTCAAGCGCCGCTCGGGTGCGGCGCTTTGGATCGGCACGGACGAGGCGACGCCTCGGCAGCTTACCGATGTGGCAAGCGATCCGGTCGTTGCGGCCCCTTGGTTAGGGGACGGACCGGTCGTGGCATTGTGGGAGGGGCGTGACACGCAAGAACGCTTTACCATCATGTGCGAGGTGCTCGATTCGGCGGGTAACGCGGCGAAGTAACCGGATTCTGAGCGGGCGGCGACCGACTTTATCGCGTGGCGAGGTCCACAATCTCAACCCGCCGCGTCACCGTCTCAAAAAGTGCGACAGTCGCACGACCAAAGCTCCAGCCGCTGGTTTCTCCAGGATTGATCCAGAGGCGATTGAGGGCATCGCACGTCACGCGCGCCTTATGCGTATGAGCCGTCACCGCTACGTCAAATTCCGATTGCTCACGTGCGATTTGGCGTTTCATATGCGCGATGATGAACCGAGTTCCATCCGGAACGGTGAGTTCGACCGGCGGCTCCTTTAGCTGTCCGATCACGGCGAAACCGCCCGCCAATCCAGTCTTGTTGCCTTCATTGTCCCCGTAGCAAGCCACGACTGGCGCGCTGAGCTTCCGAAGCGGGGGTAGGGCGATAGTCGACACGAGATCCCCTGCAAACAGCACAAGTTCCACTCGCTCGACGTTGAAGCAGTCCACGGCCCGTCGAATGTTTTCAAGATGATCGTGTGTGTCCGCGAAAATGCCTACCAGCATGAACTCACCCGGCCGCAAGGTCTCGCTAGATCGCCCAGCCTTCTCGTCCGGCCCTACCGGACCGCAATGGCAGCAACTTGGTCGATGAATCAGTAACGATTCGACCCGATTCTACGGTTGTGCCGAGAAATAGGGATAGCACGATTGCGCTCATTCGACCAGCCTTAGGCAATTGCCGGATACGGTCCATGTTCGGTCAGAATTGCACATTCCGACGGTCACACTACGTTCTGGCGGCAATGTCTATGGGCTGGATGTGCGGCTGCCATTCGCAAGGATCGCACAGCAAGCCTTCGAGCCCGCTACGAGCTGACGCGCTGCAAGCGGCGCGAGCGGAATTGCCGACCCAGCCGCCGACTATGGTGCGCCAGGTTTCGCATCTCACAAGCGCAAGGCTGGCTCCCGAACTCAATCGCTTACCACTCCCGGAGTCGCTGCCGGCCGCGCCAGCAGCTCCCGTTCCGTTGACGCTTGGAGAATTCGAAGCCCAAGCCACTGCGAACAGTCCTACGCTGCGCCGAATGCAACAAGAAGCGGCCGCTGAATGGGCTAAAGCCGGCTATGCGTTTAGCCTGCCGGACCCGACGGTTTCGTCGATGTTCTTCGGCGATGCAATGAACTTCGTGCCGGATAAGCAGATCGCGGAAGTTCAGGTGATGCAGATGATCCCCTGGCTCGGGCGTCTGCGTTCCGAATCGAGGCAGGCGAACTTGGAAGCCATGGCGGCGCAAAACCTCTACTTGGCCGAACGTCAGCGCGTCATCGGCGATCTGCGCGCCGCCTGGTACAAGTTGTACGTGCTCGGCAAGCAACTTCAGACGACCGATGCCGACCAAGCTCAACTGGAATCCCTGATTCGCACGGCGAATTCCCGCGTTTCCACGGGCGACGCGCAACCCGGCGACGTATTGATGGCGACGTTAGAGTTGAGCAATTTACAGGAGCAGCGCCTGGTATATCGACAGCAAATCGCCGCCACGACGGCGGAGTTAAATCGATTGGCCGGCCGCGATGCGCGCGCCGTTATTGCGATTCCCACATCGATCGAGGCGGAACTGCCGCAATGGAATGAAGATTTGCTGCGGCAAGTAGCGCGCGGCGCCCAACCAGAACTGAACGCCGCACGCTTGCGCACCGCGGCGACGCGGTGGGGCATTCAGGTCGCCCGATTGAAGCGTCGCCCGGAGCTAGCCTTTGGGGCCGGCTGGATGGTGATGACCGCCGACCCAGGCGACCCGATGCCCGGGGCGGGAGACGATGCCTGGACCTTGAATGTCTCGGCGAGCATTCCACTCTGGCGGCGCAAGTATGACGCGATGACGGCCGAGGCGACGCGCCAGCACTTTGCGGCCCATGCCTCGGAGGATGAGGTCGTTCAACAGCTGGACGCCACGCTGAATGAACTCTGGTCGCAGGCGTTGGCCAGTCATGAGACGGTAGTTCTTTACGAGAAAACGATCCTGCCGCAGGCCCGCCAAACATTCGAGGCGGACCAGCAATCGTTGGCGAACAACTCGGTGACGTTCGACCGTGTGATCCGGGACTATCGCACACTGCTCAACTTGGAATTAGGCTATCACCGCGCACAAGGAGAGCTTGCCACCACGGTGGCGCGCCTGCGTCAAGCGGTCGGAGTCGATCTACTGGCCTCGCCGGCGACTCCTGCCAGTAAGCGGAATTCGCTGTCAGCTCCATGAAAAGATTGTGCGCTGCTCTAGACGCCCTCGCCGAGGGCCGCGACAATCTATGGCATGGTTGCTTCCAGGGGAGCCATGTTTCGACTTCGATCTAACGCCGGCCGGGCGATCGTGCTTCTGCTGATCGCAGGGATCGCTAGTCAGGTTGCTGCGCCAATGGGAGCATGCGCCGGCGAAGTGGTAACGTCGGCCCCGAAGTGTGGCGGACAGGGGATCTGCTGTTGTGGAACGGCGGATTCCGAAGCGAGTTGTTGCTGTGGCAACGGACACAACAGGTCCGACGTCCCGGCTCCGCCAGCGACCGACCATTCGCAGCTCCTCAAGTGGGCGATCTCGTCTACATTAACGCACGTCGGCACATCGCAGCACGCACTTGGTGACGTTGTTGCGGTGACCGATCAAGGCGTCCGCCTTTTCTACGGACGGCCGCTGCAGCCAGTGCTCTGTAACTGGCGCATTTGATCTTTTCTTGCGCAATCGCTGCGCGCCGATCGCCGATTTCGTGGTCCGTTTCGTTCGACATCGTCGCACCAAGCGCGTCGCGCATCGACTATGTGCGTCGAGTGGACTGAAGCATTTGCCCGTCATTACAGTCAAAGTCTCATTAAGGACAGTGCATGTCCATGCTTTCAGGTCAAAATCCAGTGAAGCCCAGCGCACCTCATCAGGCCTGGCGATCAAGATCGCTGTGGCTGGGAAAGAAACTCCTGCCATTCGGCGTGTTTCTCTTGGCAGCAGTATTGCTCGTCACGCTCGTCGGATTCGCCCAGAGGCTCGGCTGGATTCCAGCCGCCGATAGCACTGCGACTCCGGGCACGCCCGCGGGTGACGCCGTTTACACCTGCCCGATGCATCCCCAGATTCGGCAGCCATCGCCGGGACGTTGCCCCATCTGTGGAATGGAGCTTGTACCGGCGTCGAACACGGGAGCAGACGGCATCGATGCGCTGGCCGTGAAGATCGAGCCTGCGCAGCGACGATTGGCCAACATCCAGACCAGTGCGGTGGATAGCGCGACACTGGCAGATTCAATTCACACCGTTGGCGCGATTGCCATTGATGAGAGCCGTCAGGCCACGATCGCGGCCTACATCGACGGGCGCCTGGAACGCCTGTTCGCGGATTATACCGGCATTGATATCAAGCGAGGCGACCACCTCGCGGTGATCTACAGCCCGCAACTGTATTCCGCCCAAGTCGAGTATCTCGAGGCGCGGCGCGCCCTGCAGGCTGCCGCCGGCGTGCCGGCAGTTCGACAGGCGCAATCTGCCTTGGCGGACAACACGCGGCAACGCTTGCGCGAGTTCGGGGTCACCGACGAACAACTTGCGGAATTGGAGCGCACGGGTGCGGCCCAGTCGCGATTGACGATCTATGCGCCTCAGGGAGGAACGGTCGTGGAGAAATCGGCCGTCGAGGGAGGTTACGTCAAGGCGGGCGACCCTATCTACCGCATCGCGGAACTCTCCACCGTGTGGTTAATGCTGGAGCTCTTTCCCGAGGATGCCACACGAGTGCGCTTCGGCCAGCCCGTCGAGGCGACAGTCCGGTCGATGCCGACTGAAAAGTTGATTGGCCGCGTGGCGTTTATCGATCCCACGGTCGATCCCACGACGCGTACGGTCGGCGTGCGAGTGGAACTGCTCAACGATCAAAAGCGCCTTCGTCCAGGGGACTATGCAACGGCTACCGTGAGTCTCCCGCTGGAACCGCAAGGGGAAGTTTTCGACCAAGACATGGCCGGCAAGTGGATCAGCCCCATGCATCCGCAGGTTATCCGCGACGAACCGGGGCAGTGTCCGATTTGCGGGATGGATCTCGTGCCGACGTCGCAATACGGCTTCACCAACGAGCCGATTCCGCAGCCGGAGTCGATCTACGTCCCGCGCTCCGCGGTGTTGCTCGCGGGCGGAAACAGCCTCGTCTACGTGGAAACAGAGCCGGGGCGCTTTGAGATCCGTCCCGTGACAATCGGCCCCATCCTGGCGGACAAGGTCATCATTCTGGAGGGACTTAAAGTCGGTGAGAACGTGGCGACCTCCGGCAATTTCTTGATTGATTCTCAAATGCAATTAGCCGGCAAACCGAGTCTCATCGACCCCGCCGGAGCCGTCGCGAAGCTAAAGACGTCCGAAGGGCCGCTCAGGTTCGACGACTACGAAGTGGCAAGGCTTGATGGCGAGGCTGGGCGACAGCTCGAAGCGCTCTACACGGCTTACTTCACTGTCCAACAGGCGCTAGCGGCCGATCAGAAACCGGCGGAGTCCGCGGCTCTCTCCCTGCACCGTGTCGCGACGGAGTTGGCGTTAGCATCCTTGCCGGAGGCTACGGCGCAGCAGATTCAGCAGATTGTCACCAAGTCGGAACACCTGCATCATCAAGACCTGGCCGGCGCCCGCAAGGACTTCAAGCCGATCAGCCACGCGATCGTCCGATTGGCCACGCACGTTCGCGGCGAACAAGCCACGAAGCCCTTCACGCATTTCTATTGCCCGATGGTGCCCGAGGGCGGCGGCGATTGGTTACAAGCGAACGACTCGCTCGTGAATCCTTATTTTGGCAGCGAAATGTTACGCTGCGGCGAAAAAGTCGAAACGTTTCCCGTGCGAGGAAAGCCGCTTGAGAAAGAGGAGAAACGCTCCACGGAGCCAGCTGCGAAAGTGGGGACTTAACCATGCTCCGCAGCTTGATTGAATTCTGCGTCCGACAACCGGTCCTGACGGTATTTGCCGCGATTGCGATCGCGGCCTTCGGGGGCTATTGCGCCCTGAACATTCCCATCGACGCGATTCCGAACGTCGGCGAGAACCAGGTGATCGTCTTTACGGAGTGGCCCGGACGCTCGCCCAAGGATGTCGAGGACCAGGTCACCTATCCGCTATCTGTCGCCCTGTTGACCGTGCCGCATGCGGAAAGCGTGCGCGGCAAGAGCATGTTCGGCTACAGCTTTGTGCAGATCACCTTTGACCCCGTATTTCCCAGATGACTTCCCCGTAGTGGCACGCGATTTGCGCCAAACCCCTGAACAACAGGGGTATATCGCACATTCATGCCATGCTGACCGG
>JAWXBP010000110.1 GCA_034440135.1 Planctomycetia bacterium | reverse complement strand
GGCAACTTCGTATCGGCGTGCAGGAACAGTAGAACTTCTCCGCTTGCGAGTGCCGCACCGGCGTTCATCTGTCGCCCGCGCCCCGGCCTGACCGGGACAACGCAGATTCCCATGCGACGGGCGATATCGGTCGTCGCGTCCCCACTGCCGCCATCGGCGACGATGACTTCAACATCTTTCAGGCCCGCGATTGGCTCCAATGTATGCTCAATCGTCCGCTCTTCGTTGAAAGTCGGAATAACGATTGACAGCAGCCCCGCACGCATCTCAGGCAGAACATCGGGAAATGCTCCGGGCACACGGAGGCAGGCTAGGAGATCTTCAGGGTAATCGACATCAGAGAGTGCCTTCAGTTGACGGACGCTGTATCGCGACTGTCGAGCATTCTCCAGTGTCTGCTGTAACACATTCTCCGTGCCCCAGTCGATCCCCCGAAAAAGACACGGCTGATTGACGCGCAACCCGATCAAATAGTAGCCGCCGTCAAGGGCCGGCCCAAGTACGACGTCCACCCTCGACAGAGCCTCAAACGCTTCTTCAAGGAGCGACGGTTCGATTTCTGGGCAATCGGTTCCAATCACCAGAACCCGCTTCGCACCTTCCATAAATGCAGCAGAGACCGCGTGCTCTAATCGTTCCCCCAGTCCGGCCCCATGCTGGACCGAATACCGATGCCCGGACCCGAACAGTCTGCACATGCGTGATACGTCGCCCCCCGCAAATCGCACCTCCAGATCACACGGCCTGGCCGAACAGAGCTGCCGCGTAACGTTCAATGCTCTCCCAGTCAGCGCCGTCTGAAGCTGAGCCGCTCGTTCAGCTCCCAGAGCTGGAATCAACCGAGTCTTCGCCTGCCCGGCCTCAGGAAATCGCGCAAGTACGATCACACGATCTGGCTGCGCCGACGTGGATTGACTCGCCTCATTCTCAGTTGACAAGCAACCTTCGACCAAGGATGACGGTGTTTCTGATGAGATATTCATAGGTCAGACCAAAGTCAGCCAACGGATGCACCATAGGCTCGCCGCCCCAAGCGCCGCACCCAAAGGCAAGGTCAACAGCCAGGCACCGGCGATCTTGCCGATCACCTTCCAGTCTCCTTGCCCAGTGACTGTGCCAATTCCAAACAGCGCGCCACAACTGACGTGCGTCGTGGATACGGGCATTCCCATCCGGCTGGCCGCAATGACAATCAGGCCGGTCATCAAATTGGCGACAAATCCTTGGCCATGATTCATGCCAGTGATTCTTAGGCTCATCGTTTCGGCCACTCGCCGTCCGCTGAGGATGCCGCCCGTCGCGATCACCAAACCTACAAGCAACGTGGAGAAATTACCCGAGAAGTGCGGACTCAACAGCAAGAGGGCGGCGATCTTCGGCGTATCGTTGACGCCACGGGCAAAGCTCACAATGCCCGCAGATCCGTAGTGTAACCAGTCCAACACGGACGCCGCTTCCAGACCAAGGACTTGTCCTTGATAGCGTTGGCGGCAGGTGACCGTATCTCCGACTTGGATACTCAGCTCGCTCGCTCGTTGCATGGCCGCAACCCCATTCGACACCGGTACGACCTCAACGATCTCGTTGCCAACACACAGACACATGTCCGCAGAAACTCCGAGCCGGCGGCGGGTACTTCGAAGCAGAGGATAAACAATGGCTGTTATGCAGAGAGCCAGCAACGGACTGAGTAAGAGTGGCAACACAAATCCGCTGCCTAGCCTTACGATGCTGACCGGTGACCCCGCCGCCAGGCCCGCTCCCATCAGAGCGCCGAGCAGGCCGTGGGTTGTTGAGACCGGCATTCCGGCGCGGGTCGCCACCAGGACGGTCAACCCGGCTCCAAGTGCGACGGCGGCTGCATAATCCACATTCGTTGTCAGGGCATCACTGACCAGGCCTTTCCCGCTGAACTTTCTCAGCAGTTCCCCGGCAAGGAACACCGCAGTGAGCGATCCCAGCAGCGTGCAGACCGTCGCCCAGAGCAGGGCGCGGCGATAGTTTGCCGTGCCGCTTCCCAATAACGTCGCGACTCCCTTGAAGTTGTCATTCGCGCCGTTCGCAAGAGCCAACAACAGACCGGCGATCAGCAATAGAGCGAAAGTCATTTCGCCCCCTGGTCACCAACCATCTTTCGTCGGTCCTTGTGCTCAAACTCAAAACGCTCATTCCTGATCATCTCCAAAGTTTCATGAATCGAAGGGCGGTCGCCCCAGAAAGTTCCGTAGTAGGCAAAACGTATGACTCCCTTCGGATCAATGATGACTGTCGAGGGACGGTTGACGTATTCCGCATGGACGGCAAAGCTCATCGGATCGACTCCGTACCTGGCTCCGACCGCGCCGGCATGATCGACCAAATGCGGCCACCAGATTCCCGTCTTGTATTTGTCCTTGAACGACTGCTTGGAGAACCAGTATTGCGGTTCCAGTTCTTTTCCGACCATGACACGGCTGCGAAAAGTGTCGTGGCATTCGATGGTGGCGACCTGGACGCCGGCGTCCTTGAATTGTTTCCGCAGGTCGATCAGGTCGCGATATTCACCGTGACAGACGGGGCACCAGTCGGCAAAGATCCAAATCAACACAATCCATTCATTCTGATTGACGTCACTCAACCGCCAGGGGACACCTTCGGTATCTTTCAAAACGAAATCCAATGCCTTGCCGCCGACCTGAACCGATTCAAAGTCCTTCGGGTTTAGGTTGCGAAATGCCGTGAGTTGCTCGTCCGTCGCACCCCTTTTCTTCTCGATCTGGTCGATGGCCAACTCGCATTGGTGTTGCACATCCCTCGATGAATCCTCTTTCCGCAACTTCCGGAGCAAGTCGAGCGACCCGTTCGACTCCATTTGGCCAAGTGACATCGCCGCTTGTGAACGGACCAGTGGGCTCTCGTCGTCCTTGAGGACTTGCTCCAGCTTGCCTGCGGCTGTCGTCCGTCGTACGATTCCGAGTGCCGCCGCAGCAATCTGTCGGACATGAAGATTCTTGTCGAATAGACCCTGCGAAACATCGTCGCCCGCATCCGGTAGAAGTCGGACCAAGTCGCTGATGGCGAGTAATCGCACGCGCCAATCATCGTTGCCCACGTCCGCGATGCCATGCTTGTCGATGGTCCGGTCGTTCGTGAACGTTCCTTCTGCGTTGAGCGGGTGAAAATCATGTTGCCGCACGCGGGACAACACGTCGGCGACAGTTGTTTCCGGGTCAACGGCCACAGTGACGGATGGCGGCAGTAGGAACAAAAAGACGAATGCGCATCCCAGTAGCGAAACACACGGTCGAGCGTAAGATAAAGGGCGAATCATAGCGAGGCGCACCGAGAACATGTTTCTTTCCTTTGCTGCGCAAGCAGCGTTCTTCGTAGTTACCACTGTCTTCAGTCGATTTGTCTCGCCAAACTTCCCTGACAGCTTGAGCCAGCTCCCGCCGTGCAGCCAAAGCAGTGTTGGCCCGTTACGATCCGACGATTCG
>JAWXBP010000109.1 GCA_034440135.1 Planctomycetia bacterium | reverse complement strand
CCCTGAGCTTGCCGAAGGGGAGCCTGTCGAACGGGAGCGTAAGCATCGGGAGTTCTTCGAAGTGCTCGGCATCTTTTCGCACGGCAGTACTTGGTGGACGTCGCGGGGGTATCGACTCGTCTTCTTGGAGGTCGCCGAGAGGTTGCCGGGCTCGCCAGTGTTCGACGATTTGGCGGGCTTGTTCGGGGAGGAGGCGTTTGAAGACCCGGTTGGCTTTGCCTTCGACGGGGTAATAACGGCCCACATCCGGCGCCATGCTCGAGCGGCGGAGGCGGCGGATTTCGGCTTCGTGCTCGGTGTACTCGCCGGCGGCGGCGTGGGCCTGGTCGACTGATTCGATGACCGCCAGCCGGACGAGGTTGCTGATCCAGCGCATTCGGACGATGGGTCCGAGGAGCCCGCCATCCGTGTCGAACATTTGGTCGAGTTCGGGATCGTCGAGGAGGAGGTTTTGTAGGGAGTAGGTGATCATCGCTAGACGTTAGAGATAGACGTTGGAGTTAGAGCGGGCAGCCGTGCGGCCGCCGGAAATCCCAAATTCCAAATCCCAAATTCCAAACAAAGCAGGCAAAAAGCGGCCTGAAATGCGAACCAAACGCAGAGGGAAACGCGGAGGCGGAGTTGGAACACTAATCGGGAACTTATTGCACACTGATCCGGACCGGCCGGTTGATGTCTACGAATGAAGGATACGAAAAGGGGTGTAGCAACTAACAGGGGCGCGCAGCGGGGGTGTAGCAGTATGCTCGCGTCGAGAGACTCGTCGGAGCGGAGCGTGGTGTGCGAAACCGCGGCAAAGGGGCAAGTTTTCGCCCGGGCGAGGTCGAAAATGGGGCCGAAAAATAGCGTAGCAGTGGCGCGAGAATTCTTTGTGCGCGTAGCAGTGGCGGGCCGCCGCACTGGGAAAATGGGCACTTGATGACGGCGGGTGGGGGAGCCGAGACGGCGGGTATGCGGGAAGATTTCCGGAGTTTGAACAGAAGCACTCAGCGCGGCGTAGCCGCAACCGAAGGGAAGAAGAGGCGGATTTTTCACCACAGAGGCACGGAGGCACGGAGGCACGGAGAAGACGGGGGAGACGCAGAAGGATTTTTTAGCCACCGATGAACACCGATGAACACAGATAAAACGAGAGAAGCCGAAGGGAAGCAAATTTCAAACGTTTGCAGTGCGAAGAGCACAGCGCGGCGGTTGGCCGCAACCAAAGCTGGAAAGCCGCAAGAAGTGCGGGGGGAAGAAGAGGCGGATTTTTCACCACAGAGGCACAGAGGCACGGAGAAGACGGGGAGACGCAGAAGGATTTTTTAACCGCAGATGAACGCCGATGAACGCAGATAAAACGAGAGAAGCCGGAGAGAAGCAAATTTCAAACGTTTGCAGTGCGGAGATCGCGAAAGGAGGGAGGTGGATTGGCGGCCGGAGAAATTCGTTTCAACGCAAAGACGCCAAGGTGCAAAGACGCAAAGAAGACTGGGGATTGCCGACCGATGAACGATGACGGGCGGGAGCTGAGACGGCGGGAATGCGGGAAGATTTCCGGATTTTGAACAGAAGCACGCGAAGAGCGCGAAGGGGGAGACGGCCGCTTGGCGGAGGGGCAAGTTCGTTTCAACGCAAAGACGCCAGGGTGCAAAGACGCAAAGAAGACTGGGGATTGCCCACCGATGAACGATGACGGGCGGGAGCCGAGACGGCGGGAATGCGGGAAGGGCCCTGGATTTTGGACAGGAGCACTCAGCGCGGCGTAGCCGCAACCGAAGGGAAGAAGAGGCGGATTTTTCACCACAGAGGCACGGAGGCACGGAGAAGACGGGGAGACGCAGAAGGATTTTTTAACCACCGATGAACACCGATGAACACAGATAAAACGAGAGAAGCCGAAGGGAAGAACGTCGGCAATCGATGAAAGGCAAACGAACTCGCCGCGTAAAATCTTCTCACGAGAAGCAAATTTCAAACGTTTGCAGTGCAGAGACGCGAAGACGCGAAGAAATCGGCAAACATCATCCGTCGCACGCTTTGCGCCTTGGCAGCTTTGCGTCTTGAATCAGGCCCACGAGGAGCCGGAATATCCGGCCTATACCGACGTTTCAGGGCTCGCGCGCGTATCGCCTCGCGAGTTCTGTTGACCATATCTAACGGGGCGGCGAGGGGAAATGAGGATTCGGAGTTTGTGTGCGCGGGGGTGGTGTTGCAATAACTCGGAAGTGCCGAGCGGGGCGGCGGGCGGAGAGTTTTGAGGAAGATTTTGACGTTGGAATTCGCGGGGTTTGGAGCGCGCGGGGCTGCTGAAGAATTCCATGTTGAGACATGCCGTCCGGCGGTTAGTCGTCGGACTCGTCGAGTTTGAATAGGGCGAACAGTTCGTCGCGGGTGATATCCTTAAAGCCCGCGCCGTCGGCGCCGATGATTTCGTCGGCAAGCGTTCGTTTCAGGCTTTGGCGCTCCAGAATTTTCTCTTCAATGGTTCCTTGCGAAATCAGGCGGTAGACGGTTACGGGCTTCGTTTGCCCGATGCGATAGGCGCGATCCTGGGCCTGCATGTCGTTCGCCGGGTTCCAGTCGTGATCGTAGAAAATGACGGTATCCGCGCCGGTGAGATTCAGCCCCGTGCCGCCGGCTTTCGTACTGATCAGGAAGCAATGCAGCGATTTATCGCCGTTGAATTGGTCGACGAGCAGTTGCCGCTTGTTCGGGGCGGTGTTGCCATCGAGTCGAAGCGTGTTGACTTCCCACTTTCGGAAAAAATCCTCGATGATGTCAAGCATTTGCGTGCTTTGAGAGAACAGCAACGCGCGATGTTCGCCATCGACGACTTCTTCGATTAATTCTTTGAGTGCTTCCAGCTTTCCGGAGTCGTCATACTTGACGATGCCGGCCTTTGTCTGTTCGTCGACGAGGCACGGGTGATTGCAGATCCCTCTCAGCTTGGAAAGAGCCGCGAATATTTCGAGACGAGAATTGTCCAAGCCCTTGGCGTCGATTTGCGCAACCATCTTCTGATATTCCGCACTTTGCGTCACTTGTTTGTAGAGCCGAACCTGAAGCGGAGTCAGTTCGACTTTTTGGTCGACGACCATTTTGGGCGGCAGATCCTTGGCAACGTGCTCCTTGAGACGGCGCAGGACGAACGGATGGATTCGGTCCTTGAGATTCAAACGCCCCGAACGGACGGCTTCCCAATTGACCGTGCCGTTGCGGCCGAATTTCTCCTGGAACTGAGATCGGGTGCCGAGATATCCGGGCATGGCGAAATCGAAGAGCGACCAGAGTTCCGCCAGATTGTTTTGGATCGGAGTGCCCGTTAGGGCCAGCTTGTGTTGCCCGTTGATGGTTTTGATCGCCTTGGTTCGTTCGGCGTCGGGATTCTTGATGTTGTGGCCTTCGTCGACCACGACATAGAGCCAGGGGAGTTCGTTCAACTTGTCGTGATCACGCCGAGCGATGTCGTAGCTGGTGATCACGTAGGGGGACGTCAATCCGTGCGATGCAAACCCGAGCAAACTTTGCACGCGCTCAAGCTTCGACTCTCTACGGCCGCCGGTGTAGACGACGACCGGCGCATCGTGGAAGAACTTCCCTATCTCCGCCTTCCAGTTATTGACGACGGAGGTGGGGCATATGATCAGCACGGGAAACTTGCTGCCGGACATTTCCTTGGCGCGTTGAGTGACGGCCAATGTTTGCAGGGTTTTTCCCAGGCCCATATCATCGGCCAAGATACCGTTCAGTCCGAAGCGGTGAAGAAACGCCAGCCAGTTGTAGCCGTGCTGCTGGTAGGGACGCAGCCGGATGTTTGATCGCAAGCTCGACGGCAGGGGCATTTCTTCGATTTTTTCAAAGTCGGCCAGCTTCGCCAGAAATTCGGCATAGGCATCGGAGTGACGGATGGTTCCCAGCAGCGAGAAGACGTCGATAACACGCTCTCGCTCACTGGCGGGGAACGTGAATCCGTTCGGCCCCGGTTGCATGTGCAACCGCTCGACGTTCGCCTTGATCTTCCGGAACTTGTCTACGTCGACCTTGACCCAGGCATCGCGACGACGCACCCAACCGTCACCGCCGGCGATCACGGACTCGACATCTCGGTGCGTAAAACTGAACCGCTGATGGTTGTATATCGGATCGAGTTCCAGCAGCGACCTTCCGTCACTCTCGACGATGTTCAAACGGAATTCGACGTCGGCGGGCGATTCGACGAGTCGGTGGGCGTCTTGAACGGCTCGCGAGAAATAGACTGCCCAGGGGTTCTTCGCAAGTTTTTCAGAACCGATGGTGAGCAGTTTCGAAAGAATTTGCGGGATCTCGGAGCCGCGCACGTCGGACAGATCGCCCAAGCGGTCGGCGATATCCTTGCAAGCTGTGCGGAACTTATCGGCGGCATCCGGCGGAACGTCGATCCACCCTTCGCGGGCGCGCTTGAATCCGCCGCGGCTCGATTCGAGTTCGGTGATCTCTTGAGGCGATTGCTCGTAGATCGCCCCCTTGGGACCTTTGAAAACGAGGCTGGTATCGATCTTGATCGCATCCTTGTCGCCGTCAACTTTCGCAACGTGCTCGGGCTTGGCAGGAAACACCGACAGATCTTTGAGAAGGTCGTTCTTCTCGACCGCACCGAGCTTTGTGCCTTGGTTCTGCAGTTCCTTGAGGAAGCGGGGGATTTGCTCTCCCGCGAGGACTCCGTTGCCCTCTTTTGGAATGAGGATCTCGTCCAGAGGCGTGCCGGTCGTCATGACTTTGACGAAGTCGTGGTTGACGAGAAACCAGCCGTCGTCTTCCTTAAGTACGGCAAGATCCTCTGGCTTTTCGACGACGACGCCGTCGGCAGTCACCAAACTGGAGTCGACAACCAGCGAGTCGTCCGGATTGAGAACGAGCGAGACTTCCGGACGGACTTCCTGAATACGAGGTTCCTCGCCGCCCGCCTTGGTGCGAACCGGAACACCGGACAACTTGAGCGATCTCAGAAACTCCGCGGCTTTCTTCTTTGAGAGCCGGGTCGGCCGCCGCTGAGTTTCGCGAATGACCGTCGCAGCCAAACCGTCGACTCGGACGCTATAGCCGAGGATCGATTGCGTCGCATTGGTACCGATCAACTCCGGCGGGACTTCCTGGCCATCGATGGTGAAAAGCGGCGTAACTTGAACCTGACCGTTGTCGAGCGTTTCCGTTCGAAGCTCGGCCGTCATCTGCTTGGAAAAGACGAGCGACGCAAGCTGCGCCAACATGCCTGCCGGCTGTAGCTTGTTCACTAACGGTGACTCCTCAGTTGGTCGCTTCTATCGCTATGCCGGCAAACCTGGGCGAGTTGCTATTCCGTCGGCGAGCTTGACGGTCCCAACTTCCGAAACATCGAACCACGCGACGGCCCGCCTGTTCGACCAAATAGGCATTGCGGTCTCCAGATTTCGCAATTTCGGCAACGAGTTCTCGACGTGCTTCCACCAAGGCGGGTTGACATCGGGCCGTTTATCCGGAAATCGGCTTCATTCTTTACTGCTTCACTTTTTCCGCGATGGCGGTGAATTGTTCTAGGGCTGTCTGGAGGTCGTCGGCGATTTCTTGGGCTAGGACGTCGGGGTCGGGGAGGTCGTCGGAGTCTTCCAGGCTTTTGTCTTTCAGCCAGAAGATGTCGAGGTTGGCTTTGTCGCGCTTCATCAGCTCGTCGTAGTCGAAGACTCGGAAGCGGCCGTCCGGTTTCTTTTCCTCGTCCCAGTTGGCTTTGCGACGGTGGCGGTTTTCGGGGTTGTAGCACTTCACGAACTCGTCGAGGTCGGAGCGCTGGAGCGGGTTCGTCTTTTGCGTGAAGTGCATGTTCGTGCGGAGGTCGTAGACCCAAAGCTTCGACGTCCAGGGGTTTTCCTGGGCGGGCTTGTTGTCGAAGAAGAGGACGTTGGCTTTGACGCCTTGGGCGTAGAAGATGCCGGTGGGAAGGCGCAAAAGCGTGTGGACATCGCATTGCTTGAGGAGGTTGCGGCGGACGGTTTCCCCGGCGCCTCCTTCGAATAGCACGTTGTCGGGAACGACGATCGCGCAGCGGCCGTTGACTTTGAGCAGTGTTTTGACGTGCTGCAGGAAGTTGAGCTGCTTGTTCTTGGTAGAGGTCCAGAAATCCTGCCGCTCGTAAGTGTGATCTTCCTTCTCGAGGTCGCCTTCTCCGTTGACGATGGCGATGCTGCTCTTCTTGCCGAACGGTGGATTGGTTAGGACCACGCTGAACCGCTCGCCCGGATCGCTCGCCAGGCTGTCGACGCCCGATTTGATCGGGCAGGGGTCGGCGTCGATGCCGTGGAGGTAGAGGTTCATGATGCAGAGGCGGGCGGTGTTGGGAACGAGTTCCCAGCCTTTGACGAACTTGGTACGGAGGTGTTTTTTCTGATCCTTGTCGAGCGTTTTTCCCTGGTGTTTGGCGACGTAGTCGAAAGCTGAGAGCAGGAAGCCGCCGGTACCGGCGGCCGGGTCGCAGACCGAATCGTCGGCGGTTGGCTGGACGCAATCGACGATGCCTTTGATCAGTTCACGCGGCGTGAAGTATTG
>JAWXBP010000108.1 GCA_034440135.1 Planctomycetia bacterium | reverse complement strand
GAGCGACACGGAAGTTAGCTCTCGCGATGCGAGACGGGGCTAACGTGGGTCGCGAGTTATCCGTAGTCCGCGGAAGAGTTTGCGACGACGGCGGCGTTGGCTCGGCGCTCTCGGATTTCTCGCGGGGAGCGTTGCAGGCGAGGGTTGGTTCCGTCCCGCCGAGAAATGGCCCGCGAACTCTCGCGCTCTCGGTTTAGAACCCCCTTGCTTGTTAGCAACCTGGTTGCGTTCGCGTGGCGGAGGCAACCTATTGCGAACTGGCTGCTTCCTTACGGGGTCTCTGCTGAAGTCTTGCCCACATGCGTCGTTGTTTGCACCAGTCGAGCGTGGTGGCGATTGGGCGAACGTCGGTCTCCTTCACGAGATCGCGGCCGCTTCCAACTCGTGACAAGTGCAGGATCTGTTCCTGAAGGTCGGGGGCCAGGTTCAAGAGCGCCATGATCTGCGTCATCCGGGCAGTGGTGATGTGGCCGAAACGAGCCAGTTCCGACTGGTCCGCCACCACGCCGTCACAGATCAGCTTCTCGCAACGGATCGCGAGAGCCATCAGCCCGGGCGATGCGCGGGATCCAGCCGCCTGGCGTCACTTCTGCGGCGCCGTCGCGGAGTTGCTTCTGGCCGCAACGCCGACGGCTCACGTGAAATTCACGGGTGACGGTAACGCGCTCACGGACATGCTCGGCGTGGACGAGCACAACCGCTTGATGGAAGAACTGGGTCTGTAAGCCGAAACGCGGGCACGCCCCGCGTCGCTCGGTGGTGGTTCGCCGGACCTGATGATGGCAGCCGATCCATCGAACCGAATGCGAAGGAGGTGAAACATGGCTACGAGAATGTCCACCGCGAAGCAGGCCAAGTCGACGAAGGCAACGAAAAGCGTTCCCGCCCCGCAGCGCTCGACGAAGGCCAAGGTCGCCACGGCGAAATCCCCCAAAGCGCCGAAGGAGAAGCAGGTCAGTTGCATCGACGCCGCCGCGCAGATCGCTGACGCGATCATCATCGCGACGGTTGTGCGACGGTCTGCGATGGTGCGCGACGGTAACTTGGTCATGACTGGCCCCCTTTCAGCTCAATCCCGGCGTAGAACGGCAGGTCGCGAGCACCGCGGCGAAGCATGACCTTCGACAACGGTAAAGAATTCGCGGAGCGTCACCGATTGACCCGTGGGCTGGGATTCCAGGTTTACTTCGCCGAGCCATACGCCTCCTGGCAACGCGGCACGAACGAAAACACCAACGGACTGCTGCCGCAGTTCTTTGCCAAATGCACCGACCTCACGCGGATCAGTCACCGCCAGGCAGCCCGCGTGGAACAACTACTCAACGAACGCCCCCGTAAACGACTCGGCTACCGAACGCCCAGCGAAGTCCTCGCCTTCAAGCTCCGTCGCAATTGACTCTTGCATTCACCCTTTTGAATGAACCGAGGATGAACACATAGTAAATGACGCTCTCGCTGGAGTTGGCCGCCTCCTCGTCATGGCCGATTGCCATCAAATGCGGCAGGACAGATAACGCGCCCCCTGGATGTCCTGGGGACTGAGTAGCAGCAACTCTTGCAACAGATCCACGGCTTCGCCCGAATGTCCTATACCTTCGAGCGTTTGGCCAGGCGGAAGAGCGACCGCATGCAGGGCCGCGTGCGTCGCGCTGGCCATGCACGTACACTTCTTAAAAGTCCTCGTTTCGCTCGAAACTCGATTCGCTCTCGCGCCCACACACACGCTCCCTCACGCCGTTGCGGGAATTCGTTTTCGGCCGGAAAACGACTTCACGCAAGACGCAACTTCGTGGAAGCAATCATACCTAGCTGCCTTGAGACAAGCCCAAAAAGAGCATGCCCAATGGGGGAATCGACAGGTTCAGCGACTGCATCTTGCCGTGGCAAGGAATCGGAGTAGAGGCTACTTCACCAGAGTTCCCGTAACCGACGCCACCATAGGTTCGAGCGTCGCTGTTGAGCAGTTCCCGCCAATTGCCCGGGCTTGGCGCGCCGATAGGATAATTCGAGAGAGGAACGGGCGTGAAATTTGCTGCCACCAGTACGTCATTCTCGCCGGGAGCGCCGCAGCGCAAGAACGCGACGACCCCGCGTTCAGAGTCATTCGCTTCGAGCCAGCGAAAGCCGACCGGATCGCAATCCCCTGACGCCAACCCCGGTTCCGATTGATAGAGGCGATTCAGGTCGGTCACCCATTGTCGAATTCCGTCATGGTCCGGGGACTCGAGCAACTTCCAGTCAAGCACATCGTCGTGGTTCCACTCGCCGCGCTGACCGAATTCGCCGCCCATGAATAGCAGTTTCTTACCGGGTTGGGCGAACATGTATCCCAGCAGCAGTCGGAGGTTGGCGAACTTCTGCCAATCGTCTCCCGGCATCTTGGCGAGTAGCGAGCCTTTTCCATGCACGACTTCATCGTGCGACAAAGGGAGTACAAAATTCTCGGTAAACCCATAGACCGAGCGAAATGTCATTTCGCCATGATGGTGTTTGCGATGAACTTGATCGCGGCGAAAGTAGCTCAGCGTGTCGTGCATCCATCCCATGTCCCATTTGTACCCGAAGCCAAGTCCGCCGCCGTAGACTGGGCGCGACACCTTTGGCCAGGCCGTGGATTCTTCGGCAATCGTCATCACATCGGGAAAGCTCCGATACACTTGCTCGTTCAATTGCTTCAGAAACTCGATCGCTTCCAGATTCTCGCGACCGCCAAAGGAATTGGGGATCCATTGCCCTTCTTCCCGCGAGTAGTCCAGGTAGAGCATCGACGCCACGGCGTCAACGCGCAGCCCGTCGATATGGTACTTTTCCAGCCAAAACAACGCGTTGCTGAGCAAAAAGCTGCGGACCTCATTGCGCCCGTAGTTAAAGATGTAGGTTTTCCAGTCGGGATGAAAGCCCTGACGAGGATCGGCGTGCTCGAACAAATGAGTGCCGTCGAACTCGCCCAAGCCATGGGCGTCGGTGACAAAGTGCGAAGGAACCCAATCGAGAATCACGCCGATGTCGTGTTGATGCAGTTTGTCGATCAAGTACATCAAATCCTGTGGCGGACCGTAACGTCGCGTCGGCGCGAAGTAGGAGCTCGTTTGGTAGCCCCAGGAGCCGTAAAACGGATGCTCCATGATTGGCAGCAACTCGACATGCGTGAAGCCAAGCGACTTCACATGGTCGACCAATCGCTCTGCCACCGCACGATACGAGCACACGTCCTCACGACCATACGGCGCTAGCATCCAGGAGCCGAGATGCACTTCGTAGATCGAAATTGGCGAAGTCAGTTCGTGTCGCCGCCTGCGTGTGGCCATCCAGTCTTGATCGTTCCAACTGTAAGCAAGATCCACCAGCACCGAAGCTGTATCTGGTGGCGTTTCGGCAGCGAAGGCAAACGGATCCGCTTTGTCCAGGATTTGATCCGCCCTCGACAAGATGCGATACTTGTATCGTTGGCCCACGGTGACGTTTGGTACGAACGCCTCCCAAATCCCGGAACTTCCCGTCGGCGTCATCCGATGCGCTGTGGCATCCCAGCCGTTGAATTCGCCGGTGACGGCGACATCCTTGGCATTTGGAGCCCAGACGGCGAAACGGGCGCCGGGTTGGCCGTCGCTTTCGGTCCAATGTGAACCGAGCAATTCGTAGAGGCGCAGATGCGTGCCTTCGTTGAAGAAGTGCAAGTCCTGATCGCCAATTCGTGAATGGAACATGTCTTGCTCCTGAATGTCCACTGCTTCGGCGTCATCGCGCTTCGGCGCGAAGTGCGGAGGCAATTCGCTATTTTTCGACGCCGAGGATGCGCAGCATGCCCGCGATCGGAATCTTGACCCACGTCGGTCGATAGCTCAGTTCATAAGCCAGTTCGCACGTGGACTTCTCCAACAAAAAGACCTCCAGCAGCGTTCGCAATTCCTCGCGGTTTGTCGGAAGGAATAAGGCGCCCGCGGCGGTCCTCAAATAAGCCGACAAGAACCGGCTACTGACCCAGTTCGTCCAGAACGCCGCCCAGCACTGTAAGTTCGGCACATCGTCTTGTTGCGCGACGCCGAAAAAATGATTGAACAGTACAGATTGGCTGGCGTAATCGAACGAGCGGAGCATTCCGGCGACGTCGCGAAGGGGTGAACGCTTGATTTGCCGCTCGCTCACGCGTCGTGTGGGCTCGCCCTCGAAGTCGATGATCGCAAAATCCTTTCCGGTGAACAACACTTGCCCGAGGTGGTAGTCGCCGTGACAGCGAATCCGCGCGCCGCCGAACTTGCGGCCCACAATGGCGCGAAATCGGCCGAGCAACGGTTCTTCGGAACTGAGCAGCAGCTTGGCGTCGGCCACCATGTCCTCGGGAAGGTCTCGAAGGCGAGATCGCAATAATTGCAGGCTCTTACGGGCGGTGCCTCGCATGGCTTGATACAGCGAACGCTGGTAGTGCTCCGTGAACGGCTCAGGATCAAACTGGGGATTCCCGGCCGCTCCGGACAGTGCCAGGTGCATTTCGGCCGTACGCTGCCCCAGCAGCGCTGCGGAATCTAGGTAGGCGTTGCAGAACTCCAAGGCCAGTTGGGAAGTAGGCTCGTCACACGAGGCGACAAGGTCTCGTGCAGGAAACTCATTCGAAACAGGAAGGCAGTCGCGACGCGTGGTCATGACCCGATCGAAGAAGCGGTGTACATTGTCCAGGGCGTGCGTCCAGGCGTCAGCCTCGTTGCGTACGAATCCCTGAAGAATGGCGACGGTGGCGACATCCCCCGCCTCACCTCGATATTCCAGCGCACCCGCAATCGGAGGTGAATGCGCGAAGGCTGCGGTCTCGGTGAGGAATCGGCCCAACTCCAACTCCGGATTGACGCCGCCGTCCAG
>JAWXBP010000107.1 GCA_034440135.1 Planctomycetia bacterium | reverse complement strand
GAAGTTCGAGACATGGCCGTCACCGAGGGAAGCACAAGTTCAAGCACACCCCCTCAACCTACCACGCCCAACAACCATGCCGATTCGGGAACGGTTACGAAAGAGCGGCAAATCGCTTTCCGAGATCGCGAAGGCAACGAGTACGCAGTTCGCCACGGTGAAGGACTGGACGAAGGACATCGAAAAAGGAACCAAATGATGGCCAGGAAGCGTCGAGGGAATGGTGAGGGATCGGTTTACCAGCGCCCGGACGGGCGGTGGTGCGCCACATATAGTTCCGGCTACGACGCCCAGGGGCGACGCAAGCGCAGCACGGTCTTCGGCACCACCAAGGCGGACGCCCAGGACAAGCTCCGTGCGGCACTGAACAAGGTCGCCGTCGGGATCACGCTCAACGTCAGCCGATTGAAAGTTGGCGAGTTCATGGACCGTTGGCTGGCCGACTCGGCCAAGAGCGCCGTCCGCCCCCTCGACGTTCGCCAACTACTCAGCCGTGATTAAGAATCACATCAAGCCGCAAATCGGCGGCGTTAGTTTGGGTAGCCTGACGCCGGTCCACGTGCAGAGCATGATGGCGGCCATGCAACGGAAGGGGAAAAGCGCCGAAACGATCCGCCTCACGTTCGCCGTGTTGCGCCGTGCGCTACGCCAGGCCACCATTTGGCGTTTGATCCCCTATAACGTCTGCGCTAGCGTAGAACGCCCCCGTGTCGCTAAGAACGAGATTCAGGTCCTAGACGGTGAGCAAGTAATGAGGTTTCTCGCGTGTGCCCGCGGTGAGCGGCTGGAGGCGATCTTTGTCCTGGCAATCGGGACCGGAATGCGGCTAGGAGAGCTGTTCGGGTTGCAGTGGAACGATATCGATCTGCCGACGGCGACGATCATGGTGCGCCGGACGCTTACTGAGGTTAACGGGGAATTGCAGTTGTCCGAGCCCAAGACCGCCAAGGGGCGACGACGGATTGATCTCCCGAAAATTGCGGAAGAGGCGCTCTGGAAGCACAAGTCGTCGATGTTGGTCGAGGGGCACGCGGGCGTGGAGTGGGTCTTCTGCAACCACGGTGGTGGCCACCTCCGCCGAAGCCATTTTCACCAGCAGTATTTCAAGCCGCTGTTAAAGAAGGCCGGGTTGCCGGCAATTCGGTTTCACGATCTTCGCCACACGTCGGCCACGTTGCTCCTTTCCGCGGGCGTTCACCCGAAGGTCGTACAAGAGCGGCTAGGTCACTCGCAGATCAGCGTAACGCTCGACGTTTACTCACATGTGTTGCCGACGATGCAGCTGGAGGCGGCGGCAAAGCTGGATGTGGCGATGCGATATTCATAGTGCATCTTGAGCGATGTTACGAATAACGCCGACGCCGAGGAGAGTCGGAACCTTGCGATCCGCTTGGCCGGACGGATGCCAATTGTGCGGCTTCGGCCGCACGACCACGGGCAGAACCGATGAAGCGGTAGGTGCGCCGTTGAGCGACAAGATTCCGGAAAGCTCCGCGCCCGCCAAACAGTAGCACCTGACCGTCGCCATTATGTAATTGTTACAGCAATTGTTGATTCGACGGCATGCCCACGTCATACTTGCACGGGGTAATCAATAGCGAATCAACCTTTAAGGGCGAACTGGCGTTGCGAAAAATGAATCGATTCAAGAAAATCGCTACACTGACCTTGGCGTTGGCCTTGATTGTGGTTCGGTTGACCACGTCGTCGAACGCGGCCAACCTGGAATGGCTACTCGACACAGACGGCGATTGGGACGAGCCAACCAATTGGAGCAGCAACCCCGCGTT
Source organism: Planctomycetia bacterium (assembly GCA_034440135.1). NCBI lineage: Bacteria > Pseudomonadati > Planctomycetota > Planctomycetia > Planctomycetia bacterium. The sequence goes on along the minus strand of JAWXBP010000107.1, from coordinate 4,843 downwards.
GCCTGGGCCAACCGACAACGTATCCATCAATCGCCCGGGAACGAGCGTTACGGTGTTTCACCGTGTCGGCGATACAGTGCTACAGCGGTTAGACTGCGCGGAGTATCTGGCATTGACGGGCGGCTCGCTCACGGTAACCGAAGGCGCATCGAACCTCGACAATTCGTTCTACATGAACGGTGCCACATTGCGCGCCATCGGCGACGGTACGCTACTTACCGCCGTCGCGCCGACGCTTCGACAAGTCCATTTGATGGCAGAAGAGGGCGGCTATCTCAACTTCCTGAATGTCGATTCGCTAATTCATCACGATGGCGCGCCCTCGTCAATCCAAGCCGTCGGAGAGAACAGTCGAATCCGACTTGCCGGTCTAAGAACAGTATCAGCGGCACCCCTTAAGTTTGTTGCGAACGGTGCGAACTCGCTGATCGAAATGCCGGATCTTACGTCCTTCGAAGTATCGTGGGATGTAGAGCTTTCGAATGGAGGGGACATTCTTGCACCGATCTCCGAACTTCGATTCGCCGATGTTTCGCTCACGGGAGCCGGCGACTACCAGTTCCTGCGCCAATTGACGTCCATCTATGGGGCGAACATCACGATGCGAGGCGGCGCATCACCCGATTTCGGCAACGTGCAGCGACTTTACGCGTCTTCTATCATCGCCGCCGACGGAGCTCAACTGCACTTCGCTTCGCTGGTTGAAAACGTCTTGACAAGGCCCGACAATTGGCACATTCGCGCGGAGGGCGACAATAGCAAGGTGTCGTTTCCGGTCCTTCGCACCATTAGCGAGGATCCGTCGTTCGCGACTTCGCGATATGCTTTCACATTTGAAGCGGACGGAGACAACGCAAGCGTCGACCTGGGCGCGTTAGAGTCGATGCAAGTATTCAACGAAGACGTTGTGTTCCGTGCTTCGGGAGACAACAGCCGTATCGACGTTCACCGCCTAGGCTTCATTGAGGGATTTTTGCATCCGAAGTCCAGGCTGCTCATCGAGGCGATCGGGACAGGCAGCGTCGTCGACGCAAGCAACCTTGCTATGGCGAACGTCTCGACTCTGGATGTGACCGTTTCCGGCCCTGGAGCGATTGTGGACTTAAGCCGGCTTGAGGGAACGTCGCCTTCGCATCTTGTTTTGCGACATGGCGGCGAACTTCGCTTTAACGGCGTCAACGGTTTTCGTGGTGGATCGCTGACGATCGAAGGGGCGGGCGAGTATGAAGTGACGAAGAATCTGACGTCATTCCTCGACAGCCGCGTCGAAATCATTGGCAGCGCGAATCCGGATTTCTCCGCTGTGATCGAAGTGCAGGACTCGCCACTGATCGCAACCGACGGCGGACAACTTCGCTTACCCGCCTTGACAAGCCTCACGCAAGGTCTGAGCGGATATCGTGACTATCCCCTGTGGGCGACGGGCCAGAATAGTGTGCTGGACCTAAGAAATGTCGCCGACGTCTCCACCGTGACATTCCTGGATATCCGCGCCATCGGGCCCAATGCCATCGTCGATTTTTCGTCTCTCCCGTCGTTTCCGTTTGGTGCCAACATCCTCCTTCAACAGGGCGACTTGCTTACGCCCGGCTGGGAGGAGCTGTTCGGCTTCACAATAGCAATCGGCGGAAATGGCGAATTCACCCTCACTCACGCCCTGCATTTCCTGAGAGGCGGCCATCTCACGGTGTTCGACGGAGCGAGTCCCAACTTCGACAACCTTGAGTCACTGCATCGAGTATGGCTGAGCGCTCAGGACGGCGGCGTCATCGCTCTACCGAACGTGGCCTCGCTCGAGCTGCAACTATCCGAGAATCTGTGGACGTTCGAAGCCGTCGGCAACAACAGCCGAATCAGCTTGCCGCGCATCACGACGCTTGGTCAGGAGGCTGTCCGTGTCTTGGCGAGGGGCGAAGGTGCGCTCCTTGATCTGCCGTCCCTGGAGGAGATTCCAGCCGGCTCAAATCTCAATCTTCAGTTGGGCGCCGATTTCAATGCACCCTTGGTCGTTCGGCTGAACGGCACGACCCTCCATGCTTCCGGCGAATCGCCACTCTTGTCGTTTGTGCAGCGATTGCAGGCAATGGAGCACGATTCAACCTTGCTCATTACTGACTCAGCGTTCGTTTCCATCCCAAATCTGACCACATTTCACGACAGTCATCTGATCGTGTGGGATGCGTCAGCCGAACTACCAGGACTTTCGCGATTGACTTCCACGATTTCCTTGGAGGCGGTGAACGGCGTCGCGACGTTTCCCGGCGTAATCAGCGGTCAATTGAACGCACGACTGACGGCCGGCACGAACGGGCGGCTTGAGTTTCCCAATTGGACTAGTGGCCAAGACCTGGCGAATATTTCGATTCAGGGAGAGGGCAGCGAAATCGTGGCGAACAAGCTGTCGATGATGATGAATCGGGGCGAGTTATGGATCGATCTTGGCGGCCATTTTGAGCTGTCGCAAGCCGTCATCTCTGGCGGCACAGTACATGTTGGGGATGGATCCATCTCTTTGGATCGCAATTGGCTGAACGCGACTCGGATTCCGGGACTTGTGCAGACCTCCGCTGGAGTATTGCATTTTGACGGACAAGGCGTGCAGGCCGTGGAAGCGTCGGGAATGGACCTGGGAGGTGCCGTTGACAGTCTTACGAACGACGGCAACTTTGCGTTCGGCCAGATCATCGTGGGCACACCGGACAAGGGAACGCGACTCAATTTGGTTGACTTGCTTGACAACGGCCAACGCGGCGAAACAGGCGGAGAAGCGATGTACTTGCTCGGGATCGACGGCGCGGGTTTGCAAATCTTGGGCGGGTCAGCGCTGTTCATCGGCGGCCGCAATGGCGGCATCGATCTCTATGCCGCAGTAAATGGCGCGATGGTCCATCTCAATGAGCTGTTTTCTGCGCCTAACTCGACGATTCCATTTGACGACGGATTCGTCAGCAACGTATATCTCGGCGACGTCAACCTGGATGGTGCGGTCAACGACATCGACCTCGATCTGTTGAATGCGACTATCCGCGACGGAGGCTATTCCGAGTTTGCCGATATCGACGGTAATGGCTTAGTCGATCTCGAAGACGTGAACCAAATGCTCGACGGAGTCTTGGCTACAACAATCGGCGATGTCAATTTGAACGGAGGCGTCGACGTTGCCGACCTGAACCTAGTTCGCAACAACTTCGGCCTAGTTGGGGGATGGTCGATCGGCGATGTCGATGGGAGCGGCCTTGTTGGCATCGGAGACCTCAACGCGGTCCGGAACCATTTCGGATTTCGCAGGTCAGGCGACGTCTCGCCGGTTCCCGAGCCGACTTCACTTGGACTAGCAGCGGTCATTGTCGGACTCGGAATTGTCGTTCATCTTTCTTCGTCGCGCCGTGTTACGCGGCCGAACGAAACCGAGGCCAGTTAGTTCACCATATCGCGGCAGCCACCCTGGCAGCCGTGACAGGCCATACTTTTTGGAGGCCGTTATAGGCGTCCGTTCCACGTATGAAGGTTCGCCGAAGTCCACCCACGTACGCCCTATAGGCAAAACTGAACGTCCGCCAACGTCCACCGCTATCCAGGCACGTCCGCTGCGCAGAACATCCCGATTTGGCTACAAATTGGCTACACAAACGTCACAAATCGGGCTGCAACATGCATTCGGAGCAATAAAAAAGTCCGCGTAACTCTTTCAGTTACGCGGACTTACGTCAGGCGGAGGGCATGGGGCTCGAACCCACAACCGGTTACCCGGCACCACATTTCCAGTGTGGCCGCTAACCATTCGCTTACCCTCCGGAGCGAGACTTTTAGGATTTTAGACCACGGACGCGACCTTTGCAAAGTGGCCGCATGGTCCCGCGCTAGGCGACGCGGGCGGGGATTTCGGTTCTGGGCTGGTCGGCTACCATGTCGGCTTCATGCCTACTTCGCCTGACACGCCGATTTGGTTGCACTATGGAATTTTGTGCCTCTGCGCCGCGGTGGCCGGTGGCATGAACGCCGTGGCGGGGGGCGGCACGCTGCTGACCTTTCCGGCGCTGATGTCCTTTTTCGGTCCGCAGGGCGCAGTCTTAGCGAATGCCACCAGCACTGTGGCGCTGTTCCCAGCGTCGCTGAGCTCGATTTATGCATATCGCGAAGATTTGCAGCCGTTGCGGCGCTGGATCACTTTGTTGGCCGCGCCAAGTTTGCTGGGCGGGCTGGTCGGGGCGCTGTTATTGACGCAGCTTCCCAAAGAATGGTTCGCCGCGGCGGTGCCGTGGCTAATCTTTACGGCGGCGCTGCTGTTCGCGCTGCAGCCGCATATTGCTCGTTGGGTCGGCATCGGCAAGCCGCACGAGCAACCGCACGCCGGCACATTGGCGGCGGTGCTGGTGTTTCAGTTCTTCGTCGCGGTTTATGGAGGCTATTTCGGCGCAGGGATCGGCATCTTGATGCTCAGCGCGCTGGCGATGATCGGCTTGAACGATATCCACGCCATGAACGGGCTCAAAGCGGTGCTGGGCAGTTTGATCAATGGCGTGGCCGTGGCGATTTTTATCTGGGATGGCCAGGTCGATTGGACGTTGGCCGCAATGATGTGCGTATCCTCTAGCCTGGGTGCGTACGGCACGGCGCGTATCGCGCGGAAACTGAATCGCACGTTCATTCGCTGGTGCGTGATCGTGATCGGGTTCTCGCTGGCTGCTTTCTACTTTTGGAAGTAGCGAGGTGATTTCGAGGATTCACCACGGAGGGCACGGAGGTAACCGTTAACGGAAGCGCATCGTCTGTCGGGGCTGACCGTCGGGGCGTTTACCGGTTGGCGGTGGGTCCTCGGGCTTCGGCGCGCAGGCGGAGTTCG